>VEPB01000089.1 GCA_012026715.1 Methylococcaceae bacterium
CAACCGGGAACTGGAACAACGGGTTGCCGATCGAACCGAGCGGCTGGAGGCGGCGAACATGGAACTGGAGGCGTTCGCCTACTCGGTCTCCCATGATCTGCGCGCCCCGCTGCGCCACATCGGCGGATTTGTGGGTCTGCTTCAGAAGCGCATCGCGACGACGCTGGACGACCAGAGCCAGCACTACCTGGATACCATCACCCAGGCGACCCGACGCATGGGGACGCTGATCGACGACCTGCTGTCCTTCTCGCGCATGGGCCGCGCCGAAATGTCCAACCAGCCGGTGGCGCTCGAACCTCTGGTGCGTGACGTCATCCGGGAACTGGAGCCGGAGACCGAAGGCAGGACCGTTCGCTGGCAAATCGACGCCTTGCCGACCGTCACCGGCGACCGTGCCATGTTGCGCATGGTGTGGGCCAACCTGCTCTCCAACGCCCTCAAATTCACCCAACCGCGTGAGTGCGCCGAGATCGCGATCGGCTGCACGGCGGAAGGGGACAGCGAGACCGTCATCCACGTCCGGGACAACGGCGTGGGGTTCGATCCCGCTCAAGCCGACAAGCTGTTCGGCGTGTTTCAGCGCCTGCACCGAGCCGACGAGTTCGAGGGCACCGGCATCGGGCTGGCGAATGTGCGCCGAATCATCCATCGCCACGGCGGCAGAACCTGGGCCGAAGGTGACATCGACCGGGGAGCGACGTTTTTCTTTGCGCTGCCCCGCTCCGATACCACGCGTCAACGGACCACTCGGTAAACGGCCGCCGCTGTTCCGCCGGATACCGCCACCGTCGTTCGCCGGTTGCCGCCCTCCGTATCGCCTTCCCCGCAGCTTGGTTCAGACAGTGGTTCATTTCCACCATGATGCGGCGCCTACTTCTGGAGGCATCAGTCAAGTCACTAATTCTCCAAAACATATTTCATGGCACGATCATGGCTTTGCAGATCTTGTCATTCACGAATCGGCCTATAGCCATGAAATATTTCCATCAAATGCTCCATCGCCTGCAAACCATACCCGAACTGGAAAGCGACCAGGATCGTCTGGAAGACCTGGTTACCCCGCTTCTGGTCGGACTAATGGCGGTGCTGGTGTTGATCGCGCTGGTTTGATAGCCGTTGCAGAGAGGCCTTCGGGGGCAGATACTCTCGGCCGGCAGCGCAGTTGTGGCCCACCTTCCCGAGGCCCCGGCGAAATCTCACGATTTCCGCGGCGCCCGTCCAGTGATCGCAAACGATTGCATCGTCGCAATCTTGCCCATTGATCGGGCGTCGCCCAGTCCCTTCTGCCGTGGGTCGTGGCTACTCAACAAGCCATTACCGATGAATCGGCCCCAGGCCACACGCTATCGCTTGCTTTCATCGGCAAGGCCTCGCCTTGCGCGACCTCGCCGATGGCAGCAGGAAAGCCTCGTACTCAGGCATGACGCAAGAGTGGCTCGATCGGGAACGCGTGGGGCGCATCGGACCTTCCGCGCTGCCGCCGCTCCGATCAACCCCACAGACAGAGAATTTCCGATGACCGACTCTGCGATACCCGCGTCCGTCCCTTCCCTTGGCGCAGCCGCGCGTGCCCCCTGGCGCCGCGACGTCGGCGCCGGCTTCCTGGTTTTCCTCATCGCCCTGCCCCTCTGCCTCGGGGTGTCGGTGGCCTCCGGGTTTCCGCCCATGGCCGGCATCCTCACCGCCATCGTCGGCGGATTGCTGGTTTCCCGCATCAACGGGTCTTACCTGACCATCACCGGACCGGCCGCGGGCCTGATCGTGGTGATCCTGAATGCGGTGGAAACCCTGGGCGAGGGCGATGCCCTGGCCGGCTACCGCTACACCCTGGCGGCCATCGTGGCTTCCGGCGCCCTGCAGATTGCGCTGGGGCGTTTCCGCGCCGGCCGCTTCGCCGCCCTGTTCCCGGTGTCGGTGGTGCACGGCATGCTGGCGGCCATCGGCATCATGATCATGGCCAAGCAGATTCCGGTGATGGCGGGATTGCAGCCGGAAGGCGTCAGCATGCTGGGCGGAATCTCGCGGCTGCCGGGCGAGCTGGCTTACTTCGTGCCCCAGACCATGGCGATAGCGCTGATCGGGCTGGCCATCCTGATCGGCTGGCCCAGCCTCGGCCAGCCCTGGCTCAAGTGCATCCCGGCCCCCATCGTGGTGGTCGCATCGGGCATGCTGCTAGCCTGGCTGTTTGGCCTGGCCCACCTGGCGCCCAAGGAGGGCTTTCGGTTTCCCGAGCAACTGGCCTATGCCCCGGACTTTCTGGTCACGATCCCCGACAGCCTTGCCGCCAGCCTGCAGTTTCCCGATTTTTCCAAAGTCCTAACCCTCACCTTCTGGCAGAACGTCCTCGCCATCGCGCTGGTGGGCAGCCTGGAGACCCTGCTGGTGGCGGCGGCGGTGGACAAGCTCGACCCCGACAAGCGGCTGTCCGACCTCAACAAGGACCTGCAGGCCATTGGCATCGGCAACATGGCTGCCGGCATGATCGGCGGCCTGCCGATGAGCGCCGAGATCGTCCGCAGCTCCGCCAGCATCGACGCCGGCGCCCGCAGCGGCTGGGCCAACTTCGTCCACGGCGCGTTGTTGCTGGTGTTCGTGGCGGCGGTGCCGGGGCTCATCGGTGCCATTCCGCTGGCATCCCTCGCCGCGCTGCTGGTCTACACCGGATACCGTCTGGCCTCGCCCACCACCTTCGCCAAGACCATGGACATCGGCCGCGAGCAACTGGCCCTGTTCGTCATCACCATTTTCGCGGTTCTGGCCACCAATCTGCTGGCCGGGGTCGCCGTCGGCATCGCCGCCAAGCTGCTGCTACACGTCGGCCGCGGGGTGCCGCTGAACCAGTTGCTGAAGCTGTCCTACCGGGTCCACAAGCAGGAAGGCCGTTGCCTGGTGAAGGTGCAAGGCTCGGCGCTGTTTTCCAACGTGCTGGCCCTGAAGAGCGAACTGGCCGGCTTCGCCGATGGCAAGACCGTGGTGTTCGACCTCACCGACACCTATCTGATCGACCACACGGTGATGGATTTCATCACGCGCTTCCGCGACGACTACATCGAGCACGGCGGTCGTTGCGAGATTCACGGCCTGGACGAGCACGAGGCCTATGCGGAGCATCCGTTGGCGGCGAGGCGGAACGAGCGATCGGCATGACGCTGCCGGCGCGCCACCCACCAATGTAGGTTGGATTAGGTGCGCGGTCGTGAGCCCCTTTTCGATTTGGATGACTCTTGCGCGCACCGTAACCCAACGATCAGGCGGTGTTTTTGGGGTTGGCGGCTGGGTGATATGGAGTCGCTGCGCGACGGCTGGTTTGAATGTGGGTTCGCGGACCCACGGCCGCGATACTTTGTCTTTGCTTGCCCAAAGAAAAGTATCCAAAAGAAAAGGCACCCGACAGTCGCTTGATCCTGCGCTCCTCGCTTTTGCCGGGGGTCGCCTGAAGGGGCTCCTGCCCCTCAGGCAACGAGCCGCATCCCTGCGGCTCCCCTTTCGGGCTGTTCCCGTCAAAAGCTCCGGTGCTCGGCGCGACTGAACGGGACTTGAAGAGCAAGAGCAAAAGAGCAAGAGCCTTGCAACCCCAAGGCTGTTGCTCTTGATCTCGAATCCCCTGCAGCCGCGCTGAGCACCGCAGATTTCAGCAGGATCAGCCCATAGGGGCGCGGCAGGGATGCCGCGCGTTGGCAGAGGGCGATGGATCGCCCTTCTGCCGACCCCGCTTGGCAAGCGAAGAGCGCAAGGGGTGAGCCGACAGGCGAACGGGCAAACCATGGATGGTTTGCACCGGGCTTGCAAGCGGAGCAGGACTGCGTAGCGCAGCAAGTCGCATTGGGGGCGGCCTTTTCTTTGGGAACTTTCTTTTGGCCGCGCAAAAGAAAGTTCCTCGGCCGTGGGTCCGAGAACCCACACCTAAATTGGCCATCGCGCAGCGATACCGCGTCTGGTGGCACCGGACCAGAAATGTGCCACCGGTTTGATGAATTGAGTTAGCCATTCGGGAGTACCCATGTCCCTGTTCCTAGCCTACCTTGCCGTCCTCGCCGCATTGCTGTCGGCGGTGACAGCCGCCATCGACGGCCGCTCGCCCTGGATCGACGCCTTCATCGCCAAAGGCTTGGGCCGCTGGCCGCAGCAGCTGGCCCGGGTCCGCCACAGCCTGGCCGCGGAGGACTATGCCGCGCGCCACCGCCAGCTGCTGTTCACCCTGCTGGGCGGCTCCGGAATCGCGGCGCTGCTGGCAGGCATCGGCGCCCTTGCCAGCGGCGCGCCGCTGGTGGATACCCTGCCGTTCGGCCTGCCTTGGCTGAGCTGGCACACCCGGCTCGATCCGCTGTCCGGCTTCTTCCTGTGCGTGCTCGGATTGCCGCTGATCGCCGTGGCACTGTACGGACCCGGCTACGTGCGCGAGTTCGAGCACGGCAAGCACTCCCTCACCACCCTGGGGCTCACCACCGGCATGTTCGTGGCGGGCATGGAACTGGTGCTGCTGGCGGACGACGCGCTGCTGTTCATGATCGCCTGGGAACTGATGTCGGTGGCCAGCTATTTCCTGGTGGCTTTTCAGCACGAGCACGCCGCCAACCGCCGCGCCGCCTTCCTCTACCTGCTGATGGCCGAGGTAGGGGCGATCGCCATCATCCTGGCTTACGGGGTGCTGGCGGGATTCGGCGGCGGCCTGACCTTCGACGCCCTGCGCTGCGCTGCGCTGTCGCCGCTCTGGGCCAGCATCGCCTTCGTCCTGGCGCTCACCGGATTCGGCATGAAGGCCGGCCTGGTGCCGCTCCACGCCTGGCTGCCCGAGGCCCACCCGGTGGCGCCCTCCCACATCTCCGCGCTGATGAGCGGGGTGATGCTAAAGATCGCGGTGTACGGCTTCATCCGTTTCGCCTTCGATCTGCTGGACCAGATTCTGTGGCAATGGGGCATCCTGGTGCTGGTGATCGGCTCGGCCTCGGCGGTGCTGGGCATCCTGTACGCCCTGCAGCAACAGAACCTCAAGCGGCTGCTGGCCTATTCCTCGGTGGAAAACATCGGCATCGTGTTCACCGCGCTGGGCCTGAGCCTGATCTTCCTCAGCAATGGCGACACCGCCCTGGGCACTTTGGGCCTGGTGGGAGGGCTGCTGCACTGCCTCAACCACGCGCTGTTCAAGAGCCTGCTGTTCCTGGGGGCCGGCGCCATCCTGCACCAGACCCACGAGCAGAGCCTGGAGAACATGGGCGGATTGATCCACCGCATGCCCAAGCTGGCAAACGTCTTCCTGGTGGGCACCCTCAGCATCGCGGCGTTGCCGCCCCTCAACGGCTTCGTGTCGGAATGGCTGATCTTCCAGACCGCATTGCAGGCCGGCTCGATCCAGAGCGGGGTGCTGCGCAGCCTGATACCCACCGCCAGCGCGGTGCTGGCCCTGACCTCGGCGCTGGCGGCGACCTGCTTCGTCAAGGTTTATGGCGTCGCCTTCCTGGGTCTGCCGCGCTCCGGCCACATCGCCCATGCCAAGGAAGTCGGCCATCGTGGCATGCTGGCCGGCCCCGCCCTGCTGGCGGCGTGCTGCGTGCTGATCGGCATCCTCCCGGCACCGCTGATCAATAGCCTCGGCAACCTGACCCACCAACTGACCGGCGCCGATTTGGGCAACATTTCGACCCTGGGCTGGCTGTGGCTGACTCCGGTCGCGCCGGAGGTGGCCTCCTATGCCCCCGCCCTGGTGGTCATCGGCATCCTGGCGGTGGGCTGGCTGTGCTACCACCTGCTGTATCGCCGCACCGGGCTGGAGCCGCGCCGCGCCGAACCCTGGGATTGCGGCTTCGGCGGCCTGCCCGCCCGCATGCAGTACACCTCCGGAGCCTTCAGCATGCCGATCCGCCGCATCTTCCAGCCCGCCTTCGAGGTGCAGGAAACCCTGGAGGAGACCCGCGAGGGACCGGCCGGAACCCGGGTGACGGTGCTGCGCTACCGCTTCCAGGTGCTAGACAAGGCCTGGCTGGGGCTGTACGAGCCGGCCGGCCGCGGTGTGCTCCATCTGGCGCGCTGGGTGGGCCGGCTGCAGACCGGGAATATCCGCACCTACCTGGGTTATTCCTTCTTTACCTTGATCTTTCTGTTGTGGGTGATCAGCTGATGGACTGGATCCTGGCGATACTCGAAACCCTGCTGTTCATCGGCGCGGCGCCCCTGCTGGCCGGCTGGACCAAGCGGGTCAAATGCCGGCTGCAGAACCGCAAGCCGCCCTCCCTGCTGCAGCCCTACCGGGATCTGCTGAAGCTGTACCGCAAGCAGCCCATCCTGCCACACCCGGCGTCCTGGATCTTCCGCGCCGCGCCCTACGTGGTGTTTGCGGCGACGGTGCTGACCGCGGCGTTCGTGCCGCTGGTGGCTGTCAACCTGCCCACCGCGAAGATCGCCGACGTCATCGTGCTGGTGGGCTTTTTCGCCCTGGCCCGCACCTTCCTGGTCCTGGCCGGCATGGACATCGGCACCGCCTTCGGCGGCATGGGCTCATCGCGGGAGATGACCATCGCCTCCCTGGCCGAGCCGGCCATGCTGATGGCGGTGTTCACCCTGGCCATGAGCGCCCACACCACCAACCTGTCCCAGGCCATGAACTACGTGCTCGACACCGGCCTGGTGCTGCGGCCCTCCTTCGTGTTCGCCCTGGGCGGGCTGATGCTGGTGGCGGTGGCGGAAACCGGCCGCATCCCGGTGGACAACCCGGCCACCCACCTGGAACTGACCATGATCCACGAGGCCATGATCCTGGAATACAGTGGCCGCTGGCTGGCGCTGATCGAGTGGGCCAGCCAGATCAAGCTGATGCTGTACGGGGTGCTGATCGCCAACATCTTCTTCCCCTGGGGCATTGCGCGGGACTTCTCGCCGGAATCGATCGGCATCGGAGTCGGCATGATCGCCCTCAAGCTGGCGCTGCTGGCGATCCTGCTGGTGCTGTCGGAGACCGCCTTCGCCAAGATGCGCATCTTCCGGGTGCAGGAATACCTCAGCTTCGCTTACCTGCTCAGCGTGCTGGGACTTTTGAGCCACATCATCCTGGAGGCGGCCCGTGTCCATCACTGATCTCGATCTCTACAGCCAGGCGATCCTGCTGTTGGCCGGGCTGATCGCCCTCACCTCGTTCCTGATGCTGGGGCAGTCCCGGTTGGTGCGGCTGGTGTTCATCTTCGCCGTGCAGGGCTGTCTGCTGGCGGGCGCCACCGCCATGGCGGCCGGGGTGCTCAACTACCCCCACCTCTACATCTCGGCGGGGCTCAGCCTGCTGCTCAAGGGCATCGTCATCCCGCTGCTGCTGCACCGGCTGATCCACCGCATGGGGCTGCACCGGGAGATGGACACCATCGACCACCCGGCGCGGCTGATGATGGGCGGCACCGCCCTGGTGGTGTTCAGCTACTACGTCAGCCTGCCCATCGTCCAGCACTCCACCCTGGTGACCCTCAACGCCATCGCGGTGAGCCTGGCGGTGGTGCTGCTGGGGATGCTGCTGATGATCAGCCGGCGCCAGGCGGTGGCCCATGTGGTGGGCTTCATGTCCATCGAAAACGGCCTGTTCTTCGCGGCGGTGGTGTCCACCTACGGCATGCCCATGGTGGTGGAGCTGGGCGTCGCCTTCGACGTGCTGGTGGCGGCGGTGGTGTTCGGCGTGTTCTTCTTCCAGATCCGCGCCAGCATCGATTCCCTCAACGTGGACCGGCTCAGCAAGCTGACCGAGGTGGAACGATGATCGCGGTTTATCTGCTCCTGTTCATTCCGCTGGCCGGCATGGTGGTGCTGTCGATGTGGGGCGACCGCCCCAACGCCGAGCGTTTCAATATCCGCTGCAACATCGCCGCCCTGGCCGCGTCGGTCTGGCTGGCCATCGACGTGCTGTGGAACGGTCCCCAGCTGTCGGCCGGCAAGCTGCTTTACATCGATTCCTACAACGTCTACCTGATCGCGCTGACCGCCTTCGTGGGCCTGACCACCTCGGTCTTCTCCGGCCCCTACATGAACCACGAACGCGAGATCGGCCGGCTCACCCCGCGCCGGCTCAAGCTCTACCACACCATGTACCAGGGCTTCATGCTGGCCATGTACCTGGTGCTGACCACCAACAACATGGGCGTGATGTGGGTGGCCATGGAGGGCGCCACCCTGGCCACGGTGCTGCTGGTGAGCCTGTACCGCACCCCGGAATCGGTGGAAGCCGCCTGGAAATACTTCATCCTGTGCGGCGTCGGCATCGCCCAGGCGCTGTTCGGCACCGTGCTGCTGTATTTCGCCGCCGAACAGAAGCTGGGAGTGGGCGGCGACGCGCTGCTGTGGACCGTGCTGCACGACAATGCCGGCCAGCTCGAACCCGCCATCCTGGGGCTGGCCTTCGTGTTCCTGCTGGTGGGCTACGGCACCAAGATCGGCCTGGTGCCGCTCCACAACTGGCTGCCGGACGCCCACTCGGAAGGCCCCACGCCGATGTCGGCGATCCTCTCGGGGCTGCTGCTCAATGATGCCCTCTACGCGGTGGTGCGCTGCAAGATCCTGGTGGACGGGTCGCTGGGCAATCATTTGGCCGGCCACCTGATGATGGGCTTCGGGCTGCTGTCGTTCCTGGTGGCCTCGCTGTTCCTGCACCGCCAGACTGATATCAAGCGGCTGTTCAGCTATTCCTCCATCGAACACATGGGACTGATGACCTACGCCTTCGGGGTGGGCAGCCCCTGGGCCACCTTCGCCGCGCTGTTCCACATGACCACCCATTCGCTCACCAAGTCGGCGATCTTCGTCACCGTGGGCCACGCCGCCCAGCTGGCCGGCACCCAGCGCATGGACAAGATTCGCGGGCTGATCCTGACCCAGCCCAGCATCGGCTGGGGCTTGGCTGTAGGCACCGTGGCCATCGCGGGGTTCCCGCCGTTCGGAGTGTTCGCCAGCGAGTTCCTGGTGCTGGTGGCGACCATGCACGACTACCCCTGGCTGACGCCGCTGCTGCTGCTGGGCGTGGGCCTGGCCTTCGCGGGGCTGTTCCGGCACATCCAGCCCATGGTCTACGGCGACGTGCCGGAAGGCCAAAAGCCCATCCATGCCAACCTGTGGCCGGTGATGCTGCACTTGGCACTGGTGCTGTGGCTGGGACTGGCGATTCCTTCCTTCCTGGGCAACTGGTTCAGCCAGGCCACCCAGCTCATTTCCGGAGCGCTGCCGCAATGAACCCGATCACCGGCATCGATGCTTACCACGCGTTTGGCTTGAAACTGGCGGAAGCGGGGCTGCCGCTGCGCTCGGTCGACCCGAGCCCGCTGGCGCCCGCCAAGGTGCTGGAACTGGCGCCGACGGACTGGGGCAAGGCGGCTGCCGTCGCCCGCGCCGAAAGCTGGCGCTGGGCCGGCGTTTGGGCGGAGGATTGCGGCCCGCAACTGACGGTCCAGGCCTGTTTGGAAAAGCAGGGCTGCTATGTGCTGCTGCACACGGCGGTGGACTCGGCCCACCCGGTGCTGCCGTCCCACACCCACAGCTATTGGGCGGCGGAACGACCGGAACGGCAGCTGCAGGATATGTTCGGGCTGCGTTTCGAGGACCATCCCGACCCGCGCCGCTGGGCCCGCCACCAAGCCTGGGGCGATACCGAGCATCCGTTGCGCAAGGACTACCCGGTGGCCGGCACCCGCTCCGGCCCGACCCCGCCGGACAAGGACTACGCCTTCCTCCGGGCGCACGGCCCCAGCGTTTATGAAATTCCGGTGGGTCCGGTCCATGCCGGCATCATCGAGCCCGGCCACTTCCGCTTCCTGGCGGTGGGCGAAACCGTGCTGCATCTGGAGGAGCGGCTGGGCTATGTCCACAAGGGCATCGAAAAGATCGCCGAGGGCCGCGATCCGCAAGGCCTGGCGCGGCTGGCCGGGCGGGTCTCCGGCGACAGCACGGTGGGCCACGCCTGGGCCGCGTGCATGGCCATGGAGCGGGCCGCGAGGATCGAGATTCCGGCGCGGGCGGCGAGCCTGCGCGCCATCTTCGCGGAGCGGGAACGGGTCATCAACCATTTGTGGGACCTGGCGGCCCGCTGCAACGACGTCGGCTTCGCCTTCGGCTACTACCAGTTCGGCCGGCTGCGGGAACAGTGGCTGCGGGAAAACCGGGAGTGGTTCGGCCACCGGCTGCTGATGGACCGCATCGTGCCCGGCGGGGTGGCCACTGACCTTGCATCCGAGGCGGCGGCGAAGATGGGCAAGACCATCGTCAGACTGCGCCGGGAACTGGACGAACTGCTGACCATCCTGGACGCCAACTCCTCCCTGGAAGACCGTTTCCTGGGCGCCGGGGTGCTCTCGGCGGAACTGGCGGCGGCCTTGGGCGCCCTGGGCTTCGTCGGCCGGTCCAGCGGCCAGAGCTTCGACGTGCGCCGCGACGCCCCCTATGCGCCTTACGACCGGCTGGAGGTGCGGGTGCCGGTGGAAACCCAGGGCGACGTATCGTCCCGCTTCTGGGTTCGCTACAAGGAGTTGCGGGCGGCGCTGCGCTTGCTCGAAAGCCTGTTGGTCAACCTGCCAGCCGGCGAGATCGCCGCGACTTGGGGCGAGCCGCCGGCCGACGCCCAGGGTTTCGCCGCGGTGGAGGGCTGGCGCGGCGAAATCCTCGCCTTCGTCCGGTTCGCAACGGACAACCGCATCGCCCGCTACTGGCCCCGCGACCCCAGCACGGTCAACTGGCCGGCCCTGGAAAAACTGGTGCTCGGCAACATCGTTCCCGATTTCCCGGTGTGCAACAAGTCCGTCAACGGCTCCTACTCCGGCCACGACCTCTGAGAGCTAACCATGCTGCGACTCTACGGCAAAATCTTCAAAACCGGCGTCATCACGGAAAAGGTCCGCAAACCCGGCCGCCAGGGCGCGGAGCCCGACGAATTCGTCCAGACCGGCGAGCAGCTCAGGCAAATCGTCGACCGCCGGTTCCGCGGCAGCCTGGCGATCCGCCAGGTGGACGCCGGCTCCTGCAACGGCTGCGAGCTGGAAATCCACGCCATCAACAACGCCTACTACGACGTGGAACGGTTCGGCGTGCACTTCGTCGCGTCGCCGCGCCACGCCGACATCCTCATGGTGACCGGCCCGGTGTCGCGCCACATGGAGGAAGCCTTGCGCCGCACCTGGGAGGCCACCCCCGAGCCCAAGTGGGTCATCGCGGTGGGCGACTGCGGCGCCTGCGGCGGCGAGTTCGGGGTCTCCTACGCCAGTTGCGGCGCGGTCAGCAACGTGATTCCGGTGGACCTCGCCATCCCCGGCTGCCCGCCCACCCCGCTGGCGCTGCTGCAAGGGCTGCTGACCCTGTGCGGGCGGCTTTGATCCATCCCTGTCCATGCTGCCGCTCCGCATTTCATTAAGGGAGTTTGCCGACCCGGCGTCGTTGCGCCTGGAAACCACGGCACAGGCAAGGCGCGCCGTCGCCGCCGTCAACAACGATCCGCGGCGCTGGGTGGAACTGGATTTTTCCGGGATCGCCGGCGCCTCACCGGAATTCACCGAGGAACTCTTCCGCCTCGCCGACGCCGCCGATTTCGATATCTGGCTGGTGCCGGTCCATTACGACATTCCGGCAACGACGCTGGTGATCGCGCTAAAGGATCGCCTACAGCGGCAACGGGACCGGGAATGGGACCGGGCGTGCAAGCGGTGCTGCAGCGAAGAGTCTGGGCGTCCGTAAAAGATCGTTGCCTTTAACTTGGGAATCCGGAAAAACCGTCACCCAAAATTGCGGTCATGGGCATCACCACCCATCGACCGGATTTTGTTGATGTGCGTCAACGCGGGGCCAGACGAAGCGAATAGGGTACAACGCCGGTCCCAACCGGCTTCGCCGCCGTTTCCCGGACCGAATCGGTCTTGTCACTTTGGAGGAAACTCATGAAGCTATTCCCCGTTCTGGTCCTGTCAGCCGCCGCCTGGTCCGCTCACGCCACCTCGTTCAAGCTGGTTCCGCTGACGCTGGACAACGGCTACACCGTCAAGGGAACCATCGAAACCGACGGAACCGCCGGCAGCCTCGTTGCCGCCAACATCGTGAACTGGAACATCCAGGTCACCCAGACCACCGATGTGGTCTATACCAATGCGGCCTTTACACCTGGTCCCAACGAAGCCACGACCGTGGTCGTGACCGGTCCTCCCGAAGTTTCGGGCGTCTCTACCAACGGCAAACGCATTTTTGTGGAACGCTCGCCCGACACCGCCAACTTTGCCGACGGTGGCAGCCTGCTGTTCCGAGGCCCCGGCCTCTACGAACCCAATCTCGCCCAGGTGGCGGACTTTACTTACAGCTCGTCCTGGTTTTATCCGGATTCCATCATTGGCGGCGTCGGCGGATGGGTGACCCCCATCGCGGGATATGCCTTTGCGGCGCCGATGACCACCTCACCTTGCAGCGCTGCTGGAGTCTGTTCGAAATATGCGGCGGCCAACGCCATCAGCGGCCAAGCCAACGTGTTCAGGCTGATTCCGCTGACGGTCCAGGCCGCGAATCCGCTACAGACCCTGTCCGGCACGGTAACCACCGACGGTACCGTCGGACCTCTGGCTGCCGGCAACTTCACCGCCTGGCGCATCACCGGCCGGACCCAGGATATCCAGACCTATACGCCCGCCAACAGCGTTGTCCGCAATGTCGCCTACCTCTCTTCCGACAACGTCACCCTCAAGTTGGCCAGCAACCCGAACGGCAATCTGGGCATCCTGGACATCGGCACCGCGCGGACGGTGAACAACCCGGGTATCTCCATCAATCTCGGCGATTTCACCGATCCGGCGATGTATCCCGGCGGGGTGGCGAGTTATTCCCTGGGCAACTTCGGGCTTGCGGCTTCCAAGACGCCGCTGACGGCCCGCAAGACCTACGTCGTTGCCAGGGCGCAGTAAGGTCGCCAAGTCCGCGGGGGGGTATGAGCCCCAGCGTGGACGTTACCCAACTGGACGGTGATTCAAGCCACCGTCCCGTCGCTTTGTCTGCCGAACTCCTTTTACGCGCCTGCCCACCTCGTTGACGTCGGCGATAGCCCGGCGTCAACAACTCCATGCACCATGCTTCTGGTACCCTAAGAAACACCCACCGGGAATATGAGGAAAATGACATGAGTGATCAGTCCGTTGATTCGGATCAGCTGGCGCAGGACAAAGCGATGCTTGGCTACGACATCAGCGTCATTGCTGAATCGCCTTTTGGTAAAACCCAAAATGGTCGCGCCATCACCAATATTTTGATTGCCTATAACAAGACCGGAAAAATATCCTACGCACCCACGGCAACCGACGATGCGCGCGGTGAATGGGATGGTACCGCAATCACGATAAAGGACGATTTTCGCGGAAAGGCATTGCCCACCATCATTGAACTTGTGCACGAAGGCTCGCATGTACTTTGGCGCAAGAATCATCCCAAGAAGAACATTCCCACTGAGAAACTTCAAGCGGATAATCTTGCCGACGAAGAGGTTGCCCGGCTAAACCAAATGACCATGTACCTTTGGCTCAGGAAGAAATACCCTGATTGGCCCACCGATGCCGAAATGGAATTTCGCTTGAACAAGTAAAAGCAGATACCCCCTACCCAATATACGACGACCGGAACTATAAAGCTCACCCCCACCCGCAATGCCGTTAAGTTAAGCCGTCATTGCGGCACGGGTTGCCGGAATCCAGACCATGGGGATGTGCTAGGCCGAGACCATCCTTGCCGCTGGACCCTGGCATTCCCTGCCGGGGTGACGAGGCAGCCCTTAACTTAACGTCATTGCCCCCACCCGCGCCATTTTGACCGGGATGGGTAGCGGCGGGTGGTGGCTCTCTATCGCTAGCTGCCAAACGTCATCGTCGACAAAGCCACAGCCCCCCAGCCAGCCACGGAATCTCACGCACGACGGACGAAGCAGGCTTTCAAGCAAATCACAAAGTAGAATTAGCGCCAAGCCGACAACATTCGAAACCAGGGCATGACGATCACAAAACCATTCGCGGCTTCCGCCGGCCGCTGGGTCGGCCTGACGCTGCTGGCGGGACTCGCTTCCACAGCGCAGGCCCAATGGCAGGCCAAGGGCGGAGTCAGCGGCTATTACACCGACGACGTGGCGCTGTTTTCCGTCACCCGCCGGCTTTCCCTGAAGGACGATCCGACCCCGCCCATGGTGGACCGCCCCCGGCAGGGCGGGGATTTCGTTTACGAGCCCCAGGGCGAACTGGAATGGGCGACCCACAATGCCCTCGGGGAACTGAGCCTGTCCCTGGATGCCGGTGCCTATGTCTTTGCCGACCGGACCGCCTTTACCCACGGGCTGTATGAACTCACTGCCTCCCAGTCTTTCGATTCGGGCACCAAGATCAGCCTGCTCTATAACTTCGTTCCCGACCTGTATCTGGGGCAAAACGAATTCCGACGCGCCAATGGCGCACGATCCGAGCACGACGAGCGGCTCTCCAACCATTATTGGTCGATCCACATCGATCAGGCGCTGAGCGACGCGCTGACTTTCCGCCTCCTGGCACGCTATGGCCTGAGAAACTACCAGAAGCCCTTTCAGCACCGGGATACCCGGTTCTTGACCGTGGGCCCCCATTTGGAGTGGATCATCACCCACGATGTGGAACTGCTGCTGGGCTATCACTTCGAACATGGCGTCGCATCGCAGTGGAAGGCGATGCATTTTCCCGACGACGTGTCCTACCTCAACCACTACGCCTCGGCCGAGCTCAAGTGGCGATTGGCGGATCGGTTGGATGCCATGTTCATTTTCGACTTTGAGAAGAACGACTTCACCACGAAAGACGCACGGGTCGATCACTATCACGCCGCCGAAACCGTCTACCAGGGGGAGATCGAGCTGCTGTACGCCTGGACCGACGCAGCCCAGATCAGGCTGGGCTGGCAACATGGCAACCGCCTCCTAACCACGGAGCAGGAATCCATCAGCAACAACAACTTCTGGATCGGATTGGATTACATCTTCTGAGGCAACTGCCTCGCGATGTTCGCCAGAAAGCCGGTGATTTTGCGAGCCACCGGAAAACCGCGTTGTCCGGTGACGGGCGCCGAGAGCCGGGGTGGATCGATTCATGCCGATGGGTGGCGAAGCGCTCCAATGGCCTCCCAAAACGGCAAGTCTCCGTGGGGTGCGCGTCTAGCTCATCCTACTGGACGGCGAAGACGGCACTCCGGCCGCAGACGGGGTCGTTGTTGCCGATGCGTGGCAGGCACACCCGGAATACCGCCGCATCGCTCAACATCTTGAGGGTGCGGCGGTTGCGGGGCAACGGAACATTCAGACTCCCGCTGGCGCTGTCCTGGGCACGCAGCCTTCGCTTCAGGAGAAACAGCCGTTCCGTGGAACCGACGCCGGTCACCAGGAACACGTTGAAGCGCTTGGACGGGCTGACTCCTTCGAAACTCCAGCCCAGTTGCAGCGGTTGGTCGCCCAGGGTCCAGCTGCCGCCATCGTAGGGACTGGTGACATGGATCGCGCCACCGACATGGATGGTGGTGGCGGCCGGTTCGCTGGTGGCGGCGCCGTTCCCCACGGTCACCCGAAACTGATAATCGCCCGGCAACGGCGGGACGAAGCTGGGTCTGGCTCCGGCGCCATCGCGCAGGGTGAAGCGCACCGCCGAACCGTCGGCGTTGGCGGGCACGGTACCTTTGCTCCAGGTAAAACGGCGCTGACGCTTGGGGCCGGGTGGGTTCGGGTTGCAGCTGAAGCTGCCGTCCAGCCGTTGACGGTCGCCAACATTGCCGTTTGTTTCGGCGCCGGCGTCGGCAACCGGCACGCTGGCGTCCCAGCCGGCAGGGCATTGGCCGGGGCAAGACGCCAAGGTGTAGCTTCCGCTCAGCTTGCCGTCGCTGCAGGTGCGAAGCTGGCGTACCTTGGCGCAGTCGGCCAAATCGGCGGACCGGTAGGCGACGGCGCTGCGGCCGCTCAGCAGGGTGCCGCCCCAGGGCAATTCACAGGCCGCCTCGCAGGTCTGGTACGGATTGTTGCCGCTCAGCGTGCCGGCCGCGCAGGTGCGGATTTCCGACTCGGCCGCACAGTCGACGCTGGATCGGACTGCATAGGCGGTTACTTCCTTGCCCCCCAGGATGATCCCGCCCCAGGGCAGCTTACAGGCTTCCAGCCAACCCTTGATCTGGCCGTAATAACCGTCGAAATGGCTATAGGAAGACAGCTGGTAATCCAGTTCGTCGCCCCCGAACAGCGTGCCCTTCCAATACGGGTTGCCGCCGGCAGTGCTGAACAACCCGGAACCGCTGCTGCCCGCCTCGGTGCCTCCCTTGCTGAATTGCACCTCGTCCAGGATGTGTAAGCCACCGCCGGTGACATCCTCGATTTCCTGATTCAAGGCGGTTACTTTGCCCTGGCTGACCATGGTGTGGTCGCCCTCGGGGTGATGAACAGCCCAGACCGGATCGTTGACGGCGATATCGGTCTCCCAGCCGGACAGCACCGTACCGCGGCCAGGCGGCTTTTTGAGCTTCAAGAAGGCAATCTCCCGACGAAATTCGGTCCACAGCAGCTTGGCCCCGCCAGCGGTGGTGCTATGGTTGGCAAGGGTCTGGCTCTGTCCGCATTCCCCCGCCTGGTACAGCCAGTCGAAGCTGGCGGTGTCGGCGATGGCCTGGGTGGGAAGACAGTGATTGGCGGTGGTAAACCAGGGCGTATTGGTATTGCCCTTGTCGTTGAGCAGGGTGCCGCTGCACACGAAGGAATTGCCGTTGTCGATGAAATGCACCAGGGCAGTGGCGGCGGCAGCCTTGGACAAGGCGTTGTAGGCCGGATCCGATTGCCAGCAGGCCAGGTCGAACTCCGGCTTCTGGGCATCGCCGGTCAGGCTGGGCCGGAACGCCTCGGTGGCGCCGCGGCGGTGGGAACCGGGCATGATGTTGACGGCGTCGATGGTCAGGCTGAACTGGTTCGGCTTCAAATCGCCGGCGATGGCGATCTCCAGCTCCAGGGAACGACCGTCCACCAGCGGCAGCCACGACTCCCCGCGGACGAAGTCGGTGCTGAGCACCGCAACGCCAGGTCCGGCTTCCTCGGAACCCTGCTGCCGAAACTCGGCGACCGGAGCGGTCGGGGGATACAGCACATGAATCCGCAAACGAGCGCCGTTGGCGGAAACGAAGCGGACCCGGGCAATGGCATGGCCGGACTCTTGCTGCCACTTCAATCGCGGCGCGGTGACCGGGTTCGGCAATCGATAGACCGTGCCGGTCTTGCGCACCCCCGGACGGTTCGAAACCAGATCCGTGCTGACTTCGGGCAATTCTACCGTCAGCGCTTCGGCGCCACTGCCGAGGAAGCCCGTGACGGCTTCCGGGGCCAGCGCCGCCCGGGGCACCGCAGACTGATAGGGAACGGTCTCGGCCCGCTGGGCCTGCGCCGTGATCACTACCGCCCACAGCGTTACCAATAGAAAAGCTCTGTACATGTCGCGCAACTCCTTGGCTTGGCCCCGGCGGGGCATCACACGCTGATAAATACCTCAGGGCGGCACGCTCAGGCAAGGTGATTCGCCCGATCCGGCCTCGGGATGGACAGAGTTGCCGCCGCCCCGCATCATCTCAGGCCAGAAAACGGAATACCGCACAAACCCGAGCCACCCATGACTTACCAGCTTGGACTGATTCTATTGCTGATCTGCCTCAACGGCCTGTTTGCCATGTCGGAAATGGCGGTGGTTTCGGCCCGCAAGATCCGTCTGCAGCAGCTGGCGGACGACGGCGACCTCGGCGCCGCCCGTGCCGTAGAACTGAGACATCAGCCGACCCGATTCCTCTCCACCATCCAGGTGGGCATCACCACCATCGGCATTCTCAGCGGTGCCTTGGGCGAAGCGGCCATCGCCGACCCCCTCAGGCCCTGGCTGGAAAGCCATCCCGACCTTAGGCCATACGCCACGGAGCTGGCGCTCGCGGTCACCGTCGTCCTCATCACCTTCCTGTCCCTGGTGATCGGCGAACTGGTGCCCAAGCGGCTGGCGCTGCACCATCCGGAACCCATCGCCCGGATCGTGTCCAGGCCGTTGCACTGGCTTTCGGTCTGCGCCCTGCCGATGGTCAAGACCCTCAGTCTGGCCACTGAATTCATGCTGTGGCTGATTCGGGTCAAGCCGAAGCAGGAACCCAGCATCACCGAGGAGGAGATCAAGGTGCTGCTGGCCCAGGGAACCGAAGAGGGCGTGTTCGAGGAAGCCGAGCAAAAGTTCATGGAAAACATCCTGCGGCTGGACGACCGCAAGGTGGGCTCCATCATGTCGCCGCGCAAGGAGGTGGTATACCTGGATCTGCGCAAGCCCTTCGAAGAGAACCGGCAGCGCATCCTCGATCATCAGCACTGGATCCTGCCCTTGTGCGACGACGGCTGGGATAACGTGGTGGGTTTCGTCAAGACCAAGGATCTGCTGAACCGGGTGCTGCTGGGGGATGAGCCGGACCTGGAGTCCATCGCCACCCCGGCGCTCTATGTGTTCGACTCCCTCACCCTGATGGAACTGCTGGAACAGTTCCGGTCCGCCCACCTCCATTCCGCCCTGGTGGTGGACGAGTACGGCGAGATCGAAGGCCTGGTTGCCCTTAGCGACGTGCTGCAGGTCATCGTCGGCGATCTGCCCTCCACCACCGACGAGGCCGACCCGGACATCATCCAGCGAGAAGACGGCTCCTGGCTGATCGACGGCATGCTGCCGCTGGACCGGCTGCAGGAGCTGTTCAATCTCGACCGCCTGCCGCATGGCGGCAAGGGCGAGTGCCATACCGTCGGCGGCTTCGTGATGCTGCAGCTGGGCCGGGTGCCCAAGTCCTCCGACCATTTCCACTACGCCGGCCTGCGGGTCGAGGTGGTCGACATGGACGGCCACCGGGTGGACAAGATCCTGGTCTCGCGTTGCGACGAACCAGATACCGAAGCGGGAGATTAATGCCGCGGCCCAAACCTTTGGCCGCGCCGTTCGGTCCGGGTCGCAGCCCCGCGCCTGTTGAAACAAGAAACCCTACCCAAGAACCTGCTGCCCAAGGCCACCACCCTTTCCCCTCCCCCCTCCGGGAGAAGGTGGCCCGAACGGCCGGATGAGGGAAGAGGGTAGGGAGAGGGCTCAATTCAACGCCATTGGGTCGCCCTCCCTCCGGTTCCGAATAGATTTCATGGGGTTAAGAAGTTTTTAAGCGCGACTCGTCTACGTTAATCCACAACGCGACCGGCGGCCTGCTCCGCGGTGGAAGCCGGCGCGGAAACCCCAAACACCCCGCGCAATCGTTACGGAGGACACCCATGAAAACCCCGATCATCGACCGTTTCGCAGGCCTGTTGCTGGCCGTGCTGTTCACACCCACGCTGCCGGCGGCAGAAAGCTTCAAATGGCAGGATGCCGATGGCACGGTTCACTATGGCCAGATCCGGCCGACCGATGGCTCGTCCGTCGACAAGGTTCTGATCCACGACGAACAGGAGGAACTGGCCCGCGCCCGCCGCAATCTGGAACTCGCGCGGCTCACGCTGGAGCGGGACCAGGGCTTGCTGGACCTCCAACGCAGCCGCCAGGCGCCGCCCGCGGCCATCCAGGCCGCGCGGCCACAAACGCTCGCCGCGACCGACATGAGCTACGCCGACCGGCAGAAGCTGAGACAGATCGAGCGGGATATCGAGCGCGTCTCCACTTCTTCCTTCGGCACGGTGCAGGACCGTCAAACCCAGATCAACGCCCTCACCCGCCAGCGCGACATCATCTACGGCGGCTACGGCGTGCAGCCGGGCACCACCGTCACCATCCAGGACAACCGGACGCCCCCCGCTCCCGCCATGGACTACTATCCGGTTCCCCCCCAG
>VEPB01000281.1 GCA_012026715.1 Methylococcaceae bacterium
GCGGCCATGGCCGCTGCCCTCAGCCCCCTGGGTGACTACGTGGCCGAACGGGGTCTGGATCGCCCCCTGGCGCAGTACAGCCGCGAGGAAATTCTGACCCTCGTCGAGATCGTCGTCGACGCCTTCCAGGCGCATCTGCTGGAAGCCCTCGAACGCCAGGCGGAACAGGAGGCCGAGCACTTTCGGAGGCTCGAAGAGCGTCGCAGATCGTTGCCCTCAACTGGAGCGCCGTTCTGATGCTGGATTTTAACCACAAGCCCAAACTCCATGAGCGTGTCAGTGCGCTGATCGACGAAGCACAGCAGTGCCAGCAACAGCAACAAACACCCCGATCTTACCTGGGGGCCTCCCGCGTCGGCGTGGCCTGCGAGCGCGCCCTGCAGTTCGAGTACACCCGGACGCCGGTGGATCCGGGTTCGGAGTTTTCCGGGCGATTGCTGCGGGTGTTCGAGGTCGGTCACGCCTTGGAAGACCTGGCGATCCGATGGCTCCGCCTGGCCGGGTTCGACCTGTTCACTCGCAAGTCCGATGGCGGTCAGTTCGGATTCTCAGTGGCCGGCGGGCGCATTCGGGGACACGTCGACGGCATCTTCAATGGCGGCCCCGCATCCCTGGGGTTGGCCTATCCCGCGCTTTGGGAATGCAAGACCATGAACGACAAGTCCTGGAAGGACACGATCAAGCGCGGGGTGGCCGTCGCCAAGCCGATCTACGCCACGCAGATTGCCCTGTACCAGGCATACATGGAGCCGCTCGTACCGGGCATCTCCACCAACCCGGCCTTGTTCACCGCCATCAACAAGGACAATCAGGATCTGTATTTCGAGGCGGTGCCGTTCGATGCCGATCTGGCCCAGCGCATGTCGGATCGGGCGGCGCGGGTGATTGCGGCAAGCGAAGCCGGTGAACTGCTGCCGCGCATCGCCCGGGAGCCGGCCCATTTCGAATGCCGGATGTGCGCCTGGGCCAGCCGCTGCTGGCAGCTTCCGGGATGACCATGGACTGGCTGGACTTCAACGATGCGTCGCTGCCGGCTGATGCTTCCACCGAGGATCTCGGTCAGGCCCGGGACCGAATTCGTGTTCGATTGCTGGCCCAACTACGCCCGTTGCTGCAGTGGCTGTTTCCGCATGGCGCAGTCCGCGGTCGGAAATTCCATGTCGGCAATCTACAGGGCGATTCCGGCGACAGCCTGGAGATCGAACTGGAAGGCGACAAGGCCGGCCTTGGCTACGACCATGCCACCGGAGAATCGGGCGATGTCTTCCACTTCATCGCGCACCGTGAAGGCCTCGACGTCCAGCACGATTTCCGGAAGGTGCTCGCCGCCGCCGAGCGCTGGCTGGGTGGGGACTGGCTAGCTCTGACACCGGCTCCAAAACCGCATCGGAAGGACAAGTCGCCACCGATCGATGAGCTGGGCCCGTACACGGCCAAGTGGGACTACTGGTCCGCGGACGGCAAGCTGCTGGCATGCGTCTACCGATACGACCCGCCCACCGGCAAGGAATTTCGGCCCCGCGATGTTGCGCGTGGCGTGGCCGGCGCGCCGCCTATACGCCCACTGTACAACTTGCCAGGCATCGCCTGTTCCGACCAAGTGGCCTGGGTCGAGGGGGAGAAGTGTGCGCAGGTCCTGATCGATCGGGACACCTGCGCCACGACCGCGATGGGCGGTGCCAACGCGCCGCTGGACAAGACCGATCTGCAGCCCATCGCCGGCAAGCATGTGCTGATCTGGCCGGACAAGGACAAGGCGGGCTGGGACTATGCCGTGCGGGTCGCTCAAGCCGTATTGGCCGCCGGAGCGGCGAGTTGCCAGATCCTGGTGCCGCCGGCCGACAAGCCGGAGAAATGGGATGTGGCGGATGCCATCGCCGAGGGGTTCGATTGGAAGGAATTCCTTTGCACTGGACCGCGGCAAGCCGTACATCCCGCGACACCGGATTTGCCGTTTTACTCCCTGGGCGCTCTGCTGGACGACGATTCGCCCGTCCCGCCCGATCTGATCGCGCCCCGGGTCATGACCCAAGGGGGACTTCTGGTCCTGGGCGGCGCGCCCAAAGTCGGCAAGAGCGACTTCCTGTTGTCCTGGCTGGCGCACATGGCGGCCGGTGCCGAGTTTCTCGGCATGCAGCCCTGCCGGCCGCTGCGGGTGTTCTATCTCCAGGCCGAGGTTCAGTACCACTACCTTCGGGAGCGCGTGAAGGCCATCCGCTTGCCGGCCCATCGCCTCTTGGATGCTCGCGCCAACTTCATCGCCACCCCGCAGCTGCGATTGATCCTGAACGACGAGGGGCTGGCCCGGATCATTCCCGCCGTTACCCAAGCCTTTCGTGACCAACCGGCCGATGTCCTCGTCATCGACCCGATCCGCAACGTGTTCGACGGCGGTGACGCCGGCGGCGAAAACGACAACGCCGCCATGCTGTTCTTCCTGTCGCAACGGGTGGAACGCATCCGTGATGCGGTCAACCCCAATGCAGGGATCATCCTCGCCCACCACACCCGCAAGCTGGGCAAGAAGCCATTCGAGGAAGATCCGTTCCAGGCCCTCGCCGGCGCCGGCAGCCTGCGGGGTTACTACAGCACCGGCCTGTTGCTGTACCGCCCGGACGAAGCCAAAACCCCGCGCCAGCTGATCTTCGAACTGCGCAACGGCCCCGGCATCCCCACCAAGCACATCGACAAGATCAACGTAAGCGTCCGGCTATCCGCATAGTTCCCAGCGCATAGCGCGCGAGTCACAGTATCGCCATATTCCTGATAAGGGGGAGATGGTGGTGACGAAGCA
>VEPB01000587.1 GCA_012026715.1 Methylococcaceae bacterium
AGCACTTCGAGGCCCTCTTGCCCTGGAACTTTAACCTCGGCGATTTAGCCACAACCTGACCCCGCTGGAAAACCATGGGGTTGATGGAGCACTTACGTTTTACCCGCACTTTTCCGAGATTGTCCTGAAAGAGCCGATCCCGGTACTTGCCAACAGCTTCGAGGAAGCCGAAGCCATTCTGATTCGGTGCATCGCCGAAGGCGAAATTAACCTCTACGGCCTACCCATTCGCGATGTCGTGTTCGGTTTTGCTGGCGAGATACCGAAGGTGCTCGGCATCGAACAGCTGAGCGAAGACATCGATCCCGACGCTGGGTTCGTTACCGAGTTCGCTGATGTCCCCTGGTTCGATTCCTTCGAACCGAATTAACCCAAACCGCAAGTTCCTGGGGCCCTGTTCGATCGGGTACCGGTAGTCAGTATTTGCCTTAATAAACATACCGTTAAGTGTTCATACAGCGACTACCCTCCGGCCCGGCCACCACGCGGCTCCGTGGCCTTGCTCCCTTCAAATTCCATTAATGGAGCATTTTTATGAAAAACATTAATTTTGCGCTCGCCGTCTCGCACCGCGTGCATCACCTTCAACTGTTTCAACAACCCTGGGATGACCTCTGCAGTCTCCTGGCACAGCCGGCCATCACTGACGACCGTGACCAATGGTTGGCCGAATCGGAGAGAAAGCGCACGCGCCGCTTCTTCTGTCCATCGCGGTTCATGCCACTGGACGATTTGTTGGTAGCCAAAACCAACGGGGTCTACTCGCGCTCCAACTTCAATGTGCTCGGCAAGGATCTGCTGGTACTGGACGTGGACAACAAGCCGGGCAGCGGCCGGTCAACGCTATCGATCGACGAGGCCATCGAGCTTTTCCAGCCGCTGACTTTCGCGCTCTACAGCTCTTACAACCACCAGAATCCGGAGAAAGACGGTGGCGTCGATAAATTCCGGATGGTCTTTCCGCTGGCTAGCTACTGCCCCAAAGACGAATGGCAACGCCGTGTCGAGATGATGAAGCTGCTGTTCGATTTCGCCGACCCGGTATCCTTCACGGTGTCTCAGGGCTTCTACCTGCCAGTGGTTCACCCGGACCGCGCCCAGTTGTTCCGCTTCATTCGGAACGATGGCGAAGAATGTATGGACTGGAAGTCGTTCGCGCCGGTCCGTCACCGCAAGTCCACTTACACAGAGGCCGGCAAGGTCGATGAACGGTCCAACGATGCTGAGCTGATCATCGATCTCGCTGAAGGCGGCTCGCTCACAGCCAGACAGCTTTTCGACCAGCTGGAACCCGGCTACCAGAACCGCGTGCGCTGCTACTCCCCGTTCCGCCCGGACTCCAAGGCCGGCTGCTTCGTTTTCCGCCATCGCTCCGGCCTGAAGGTGTTCGACAACCAGTTCGATAAGTGCGGCTGGATTCAGGTCCTGACGCGCTCCGGTCCTACCGCCAATGAGGGAGAAGAACTGGCACCGATCCTCGACTTTTACCGCAAGCTTCGGGGAGCCGGGCGTTACCCCGGCTTTCGTCCACCGGAACGGCCGGTGATCCAGGGGCCGGAACCCAGATTCTTCACGCTGAACACGCGCTTTCTGGAACAGGATGGCGAGCTGGAAATTCCGGATCGCGCCGGTCTGGTGTTCATTCAGTCGCCGAAGGGCACGGGGAAAACCGAGTTTCTCAAGCGCCTCATCGGTTCCGTCGAAGGTCGTATTCTGATGCTGGGCCATCGCGTCAGCTTGCTGCGGAACCTCTCCGAGCGCTTGGGTTTGGTGAATTACCAGGATGTGGGGGCCAAATTCTGGGAGGTGGATCGCCTGGCGATCAGCCTGGACAGCTTGCCACGCTTGATCCCGCGTGTGCTGTCAGCTTCCAAGCGACAGCCGCGCGGCAATACGGCAATGCCCATCGCCGAGGACTACGACTTTCTGATCATCGACGAGAGCGAGCAGGTGCTCCGGCACCTGCTGTCGGACACCCTCAAGGATCGGCGCGGTTCTGTCTTCAGCAAGCTGATCCAGCTGATCCGCTCTGCGACCACAGTGATCTGCCTGGATGCCGACCTCACCGGTCTGCTGACCATCGACTTGATCGCGGAGCTGCGCGGCCCGCAATCCGAGCGCGATGAGCTTTACGGCTACCGCAACGATTACCGCTACGCCGGCCGCACCATCCAGCTCTATGAAAGCCAGCCGCACCTGGTCAATGAACTGGTCGCGGTGGTCGAGGCGGGCAAAAAGGTTTTCGTGGCGACCAACACCCGCGAATTTGCCCAGCACGCGCAGCAACTGGTGCTGCAGCATCAGCCGGATGCCAAGGTGTTGCTGCTGACTTCCAGCACCAACGACACGCCGGAGTTCATCGATTTTCTCCACGATCCGAACACGGAGGCACCCCAGTACGATGCCGTGATCACCAGCCCGTCCCTGTCCACCGGGATTTCCATCGATGTCATCCATTTCGATGTGGTGTTCGGCTTCTTCTCACAGGAACCGTTGACCTATCAGGACTGCGACCAGGCGATTTCGCGGGTGCGCAACTGCAGCGATGTACGGGTCTGGATTCCGGCCAGCAAACAGGAAGCCTACGAACCGAAGGAAGCCGACATTTACTGGGAAGCCCTAGACAGGGAGCGCGCCACACGGATGCGTTTACCAGGTGAGCGTGTACCGCTATCGCAAGGCGAATGGCTGTGGGCCTCCTGTTATGCGCGGCTCCAGTACTGCGAGCGGATCTGGATGCAGCGCAAGCGGGAGCAATTCATCGAGCTGAAGCAGAAGGATGGTTTCACTGTGGTTGAGCAGTCGGCGGAACAGGCGGCGGTCGACGACGGCAAGGTGGTGCTCAGCTGCGCCAAGAAAGCCAACGTGGATCGGGATGTCCACGCAATTCTGGCTGCCGAGGATATCGATGACGGCATCGCGGACGAAATCCGCGCCTTGACCAACAAATCCCCGACACTGATGCGTTCCCTGGAAAAATTCAACATCCGGAATTTCCTCGGGGACCGGCCGATGACGCTGGAAAATGTCCGGGCCGTTCATGGCAACCAATTGCTGAAAATGCGCCGGGCGCTCATCCAGGCTCTTGCCACCACACCGGTTTGGCAACAGGCCGATCTCAACAGCCGCAAGTACCTGCCCGACCAACTAACCGACTACACCCACCGAACCAGCGAGGGCGAATTGCTGCAGGCCTTGTGTGCGGTTGCCGGTGTGAATGTGCGCAAGTTGCTCGGCGATGCGCGTGAGATTCACTTGGCCACGCAGGAACGCGACGATGCACTCAAGACGGCCAAACCGCGCTCAAAGGCTCGTAAGCAGGCGCAGGAGAATTTCGAGCGGAAAACTGCCGGGATATCCATCGAAATCACGATGTTCCAACTAGGCAGTTTGGCCGCTCACTATCAAGGCAACATGAAGGAGTACAACCTGTTCTTCCAGCGTCGCATCCGCAATCCCACCCACGCCAACACGCTGACCAAGGTGTGGCAGGCCACATTGGGACAGTTTGGGTTGCCGCTGATCTCTGTGAAGGTGGGACCGAGGAAACAGCAGGAGACCGTCTATCGGATCGATATCGCCAAGATCGGCCTGCTGCTGGAAATGCTGCCGGAAATTTTCGATGCGGTTGAAGCCGCGAAAACCGATCTGGCGAAGAAAGCCGCTCAAGCGGCCGTCAAAGTCCCGGTCGGCAAATACACCGAACTGATCGAAGGCTTGAAGGGCCGCCATCACCGCGCAGCGGCTTAAGCGGCGCGTCCTGATCGGTTTTTTGTTCCGAAATAGCTGACGATGCCGCCGGCGACGCCTGAGTTGCCAACTTTTGCTTCGTTCTGCCTGACCCGCGCGGGTTGCCAATCGGCCCATGATGGCGGGAATTCGCGTTGATTGCAGTGCCCGGCACGACCGGGAATGAACCCAATTTCACAGGAGAATTTTATGAAGCAGAATTCGATCAATTACGAAGATTTCATCGACTGGGGAGTACCCAAAGTGGAACCAGCGGCGGTTGCGCCGAGTTACTCACTGTTCACGGGCGGATTTTGGGAAGCGGAGACGGTTGCAGACCACCCTGGTCGTACCGGTGAGGCGATGCCTTTTCCGATGAAGCGGCTTTACCGGGTACATCTGTGTAAAAGGTACCGCGCCATTGAACGGGAATTTTCTCAAATAAGCGGCGAAAGAGAGTATGTCACCGAATTTTCGGGGGAGCGGCTGCCATCGATAAGACTTGCAGTGCCGGAATACCCAGCGGCCACCCTCGATGCGAACGACCAGCAGATTATCGCCGAAACCTATGCCAAGAAACTTGCCGAGAAGCTAGTGCCGTACCGGCGCAAGGATTACTTCCGGGCACCAAGGCGTCATGTGAAGATCATCGCCAATGCCATCGGCACGGAAGCGCTTGCGTTCAAGTCCGAGTCCACGCCGAAAACGCTGCTGCGACGATGGCTGGTGATTGTGAATGCCTGGCAGTACCAGGAGGGCATCATGCCACCGGTCGCGCACCTGGCCATGCACGACATCGAGGTATTCTGGCCGGATTATCCCGTAGCCGAACTCCAGGAGCCGGAGCAATGCGAAATTTCGGAACGGATGGCAACGCTAGTCGCTGAACGGCTTGCAACCAAGCTGCATCCCAACATTTACGGCGCCGAGCAGCGACTGGGCATGTACATCAAGGCCAAAATGCTGCGATGCCTATCGGAAAGCCAGGTGCAGAGTGAACCTGATACTTCGTGGTTTCGAACGGCGTGCTGGCCCTGCGGAATGGTGAAGGCCCTGATTACACCCGTTCGCGACTGCGGTGCTTGCCGAGTCTGCGGCAACGAGCCCGAATGGATTGCCAGGTTCGAAAAGGGATAGCAGGTTGCGGCTGTCGATTTTCAGAATGCCCCAGTGATGCGCAGCCACGCGCACAAGACCGTGCAAAAAGGCCGTTCAACCCAAGCAGCTACAGGATTTGATGGAGTCTGGCAGTCGGCATTGCTGTCAGACCATCAAGATCGAGGGTATCTGGTATCCGAGTTTGCCTTAATTAACAGACGTTTGAGTCAACACATTGATCTGCGACCTACGTGTGATAGGTGAAGTGAAATTGTGAGTGGGCAGAGTTTGTGCCTATGGGGTCGTACCCTGACACGCACCGAAGTAAGACCTACTTCCAGGTCGGCCTTGTCGGCCTGAACTCATACATAGTGGTGGTTTTTATGTTTGCTGTAATTAGTGTTGAAATGGAAAAGGGTTTCATCCTGCCTTCTGGTTACCTGTTATCGGAAATCGTAGTCGGAGTGAAAAACTACCATAAGCCGAAAAATCGGAAGGCGTCTGACGAATACATTTCTGCTCTTGTCACGGCGATGGCCAATGGCGTTGACCCAAAGGAGGTTGAGTCAATTGTACCCCGACCAAAGTGCGTACTTGAGAGAATCTGCATTATTGGCCAACTAGCTGATGAAGTGATCACGAAACATTAAAGCGGTAGCGCTATTCCGCTGGGACACGGATGTCCTCGTCACCCGCCGAGGAGAAATCCAAGGCGGGTTTTTTATCGGCGCCATTTCGGTGGCGCTGCGCATGTTTTTGGAAATGCACTCCGTGTGAAACCATGCAACCAGGGCAGATTGTGCTTGGTGACGACGCAGCTTTCGGCCAATACATACGCACAAGACAAAGCCCAGGATGACCCTGGTGACCATCGCAAAAGGCTGCCCACCCTCTGATGGGGCGTGTCCGAATTTTTGTGTAAACGGGGTTTCAGTTAGTTCTGAGGAATACGCTCCTCGAACTGGATGGTAAAGCGGGTCAATGCGGCCTTCCAATCCCGAATAGGCATTGTCCACTTTTTGCTGATATTGCGTAGAGCGAGATAGAACAGTTTCAGCAGGGCGTCATCGCTCGGAAATGAACCGCGGTTCTTGGTGAGTTTGCGCAGGCTCATATTGACCGACTCAATGGCGTTGGTGGTGTAGATGACCTTGCGGATCTCCGGCGGGTAGTCAAAGAACGGGATGAGCCGAGGCCAATTCCGGCGCCAGGACTGACCGATGGGGAGATACTCGTCATCCCACTTGGCCTCGAACTCCCCAAGCCGAAGCTCGGCTTCTTCGGCGGTAGCGGACTGGTAAATCCGCTTCAGGTCTGCGGCGATTTCCGGGCGGCGTTTCCACGAGACGTAGTTCAGGCTGTGCCTGACCATGTGCACGATGCACAATTGGACCGTGGTGTGTGGAAAGACGGCTTCGATGGCCTCGGGGAATCCCTTCAGCCCGTCGACGCAGGCAATGAAGATATCCTGCACGCCCCGGTTCCGCAGTTCGGTTACGACCTGCAGCCAGAATTTGGCGCCTTCGGTTTGCGCCAACCACAGGCCCAAGCCCTCCTTCTCGCCCGTCATCGTGATGCCGATGGCCAGATAGACGGCCTTCACCCGGACTGTACCCTCCCGGACTTTGACGTGAATGCAGTCGAGATAGACGATGGGATAAATGGCATCCAGGGGCCGGGACTGCCAGGCTTTGACTTCGTCCGCCACGGCCTCGGTGACCGAGGAAATCAGGCTGGGCGAGACCTCGGTGCCGTACATCTCCTCCAGATGGCTCTGGATTTCCCGACCCGTCATGCCACGGGCGTACAGCGAGAGAATCTTGTCGTCGAAACCGGCCCAGCGGGTCTGATGTTTCGGGATCAGTTGCGGCTCGAAGCTGCCGTGCCGGTCCCGAGGAATCTCAATGGACAGTTCGCCGAATTCGCCCTTGAGCGTCTTACGGCTTTTGCCGTTACGCATGTTGCCGGCCGAATTGGTGACCGCCTCGTGCTTTCCGTAGCCGAGGTGCTCGGTCATCTCAGTTTCCAACGCGCGCTCCACCACGCGTTTGGTCAACTGTTTCAGCAATCCATTTTCGCCGATTAAGTCGTCCGGCTTCTTGTAGTTGGCCAGCAAGCTGGCCAGGAGTTCTTCGGGTATTTCGTGCTGTTTGTTGTTCATTGTGTCTCCGGACTAGTCGGCAGTTTCCTGCCTCAGGTCCGTTTACACAAAATTCTGCACACCCTCCTCTGATGCCCTGCCAGTTTTCACCAGCTTGACAACAGCTGGCGTGTCGCAGTAGTTTTTACTCTGCACGATTCCAGTTTAGGACGTGTGTTCTGCCCATTCGGTTACTGACTGCTGGGTTCCCATGGCTCTCTCGATTCGGAGGCGATGGGGCTAACCAAACCCAACAATCCAGCAGGTCACCCATGCCGAAAATCGCCAATCTCCGTCTATCCGCCTTCATCCGCCAAGCCGGCCGCTGCTACTACTGCGGCTACCCAATGTGGACGACCGATGCTGCCGCATTTGCGAAAGACCATGGCATCACGGTCAAGCAAGCTCGACGCCATGAATGCACCGCCGAACATTTGCAACCTCGCCAGAATGGCGGTCAAGATACGCCATTGAACATCGTCGCCGCTTGCCTTTGCTGCAACAAATCTAGGCATCTTCATGGTGCAAACCCAGCGCCGGAGGTCTACCTGAAAGTGATTCAGAAACGGGTCAAGCGAAAGGGCTGGCCGGGACCTTGGGTCGCCAAGATGAATCCAGTCGCTGCCTACTGTTCTGCTTGAGGCAACCTGCCGCAGTTGGCATGCCCTGGTGCGTATCCACGCTCGAAAATGCGGGAGTAGACTGAACCAGTTTTGCAGTTGCCATCGCTGGAGGTTCCATGGCCTACGACGAAATTCTTGCCCAGCGCATTCGAAATGCCTTGGTAAGTGACGCGACCGTCACCGAGAAGAAGATGTTCGGCGGCATCGCCTTTCTGAGAGAAGGCCATATGTTTGTCGGAGTCTCCGGGACATCGCTCATGGCGCGAGTCGGCAAAGACAACTACGCCGACGCGCTCCGGCAGGAGTATGTGCGCGAAATGGACTTCACCGGCAAGCCGATGTCCGGCTATGTGTTCGTCGATTCGCCTGGTACAGCGACCGACGATCAACTGCATTTCTGGCTGAGGCGCTGCCAAAACTTCCTTGCCACGCTACCGCCAAAGGCGAAGTAGTGAACCAGATCAACCTTGGGTCTTCCCGGTGACACCCAGAGTCACGCCGGTTCCACAGATATAGACCAATACATTCGACACGACACCGAGACGCCATGCGACCCCGACCAGCGCCGCAAGTAGCCGAAAATGGCCTGGCCACTGTACCGGTATCCCATGTTTGCCTTTATCCAACAGACGTTTGAGATGCTGCAATGACTTCCTACGGCGATTGCTCAGCAGTCCGCCTCAGGGACTCGGATCAGCGAAAGTCGACACATCCATAACGTGCGGTTGCCTGGCCGGTAACTCTGCCGTTACCATTCGCAGCCTCCCAAGCCTGGGAGTCATCCAAAATGGAGGTGTGCCATGAAATCGAAGAACACGCACCTCGAAGCCAATTGCTTTCGAGGTCAGTAGCAAGCGCCGCAAGGGCTTCCCGTCCGAGACGCGCGTAAAGCGCGGTTCAAGGATCGTCGGCGGAGAGAAGGAACTGCTGGAGAAATTGGGTCGCAACGATCCATGCCCATGCGGTTCCGGCCGCAGATTTCAAGCGCTGCTGCATGCTCAGCGGCGACTTAGACGGATCGGATCGCGCCTACTTCTTTTAGATGACGCGGACTGAGCTTCGAAAAACCAACGACCCCGCCGAGGACAGATCCAAGGCGGGGTTCTTGTATTTGCAGGTGAGCATGTAAACAAGCAGATTGGCCCCGGTGATACGCAGGGACGAACCAGAGACATCCAGGTTCACGCTGGTCTCTCAGATATAGGCCAATACATCCAACCAACTCGCGATGCCTGGAGAGGTCCTGGCTCTGTGCCCCAGGTTCCCTCACAGACCACCCGGTCAGCGGAGTAACCGTCCGCCGGAGCGCGTTCTTTCCCTATGGAGCTGGATCAGCTAGCCATGGGTTGTCATGTATCGGCCGGCTTCCAGTTGTGAGGCAGTAGG
>VEPB01000026.1 GCA_012026715.1 Methylococcaceae bacterium
CTGGCACGAACCAATTCCGACCGAGCCTCCTCCGAACGTCCCGTCAGAGTCAATAGTTGCGCGCGGATCAACGGAAAGGAGCGTTCGTAAGGACGCGCATGCTCATAACCCTGCAGATACTTTTTCGATTCGATATAGATCGGCCCCATCGCGTCCAACTCAGCCAGCGCTTTGGCGGGTTCCCCATGGTTTGCCTGATCCAGCAAGCGCTGGAAGAACAAACTCCAACCTCCCATAAACTCCCCGCGCGAACATGCGGCGGTCTTTCCGGCATCGATCCGGCTTTGCCACTCCCGCCACAAATCGCGCTCACCGACCCTGTTGCAAAGATCTCCTGCGCAACAGGGAAAGCCGCCTTTCCAGTCCTGGCGTGCCAAGGCAATGGTCATTTTCGCTTGTTCTTCCTTCCCGCAAGCCGACTCCACCCATGCACGCGCAATCAGTACTTTCGCCGCCGTCAATTTTTCCAGGTGCAGCCGTTCCAGCAATTGAAGTCCATCGGCCATCTGTCCCCTGTTGCAAAGGGTGACGGCAATGTCGGCCAGCACTTGCAGGTCCGTGGAATAGGGCGATTCAGTCAGCTGCGATACCTTCCGGGAATCTCCCAGCCGCGCATACAGTAAACCTAGTCCGGCCACTTCGCCCATTGCCAGTTGACGTCCGGCAATCAGCTTGTCGATCTCGCCGAGAATGTCTTTGGCGCCGGCGATATCTCCGCGCTTGACCCGAACTTTTGCCAATTCGATCATCGCTAATACATGCTGCCGGGAATCATCGACGGGCTTGAAATCGCTGCCGGATTTGATGGTGGGAATGCGTGCGTCCGACGCGGAATCCGCAAAGAACTCTTGTTCGATCTTTTCCGCCTCATCGACCCGCCCTTGCCGGATCAAGTCAAGGGCCAGAGCTTCCGGTATGATCAATGCTGTCGCGACTTCGTAGACCACCGCTCGCTCGTACAACCGTCGGGTTTCTTCAACCCGCAACTGTCTTGCCATCACTGGAGTTACGGCCAGGATGGCGGGAATCTTGTGGGCGGACGATGTGCCGCCCAATTCACTGACCGCATGTTGATAGGCCTCGTCCAGCGATTTCTCCGCCTCCTGCCGCAGCCCCAGTGCGAATTCGGCCTGCGCCTTGTAGGCAGCGGCAGGCCCGAATATGGCATTGGGCAACGTGAAGCCTTGAGTCTTACCGAGCACCTCGTTAGCCGCCTTGCGCGCCCACTCCGGATGGCCAGCCAAGATCGCCGACTTGGCATAACCATCCATTTGGCCCCGATCGAATCGCAAGTTTTTCAGCGCATGCTCGAATAGGCAATCGGCGGTTGGCGAATTCAGGCAGGCTGCGAAGCGAGCTTCCGGCGAATTTTTCCGCGTCTGCTCGTCGATGGCCGCGACCGGCGGCATCTGGAAGCGGGCATCCTCCACACCGAGACGCATCGCCTCGTCGATCCACGGGCAGGCGAGGATCTCCGTATGGAAGGCTGCCGGCGGGCGCAGCCCCGGCAATCCCCGCTTGTGGCGTTGGTAGACTTCCGCGAAGGACAGATACTCCAGGTCCTCATTGACCAGGCGCAACTGGCGCGAACCGACCGTAACCAAACCCTGGTCTCCCGGGTTCGTCCATTGAGCGATGGTGGTGGATAGGTCGAGCGGAAACCAGGGTGGGTTGAATACCTGAGCCGTAGCAAAAGCCTTACGAACCGCCTTGCCGCCCTCGATAGCGTAGGCTTCCCGGAACAGACCGGTTTGCCTGGATGGCTGTATTCCGTTCCAATGTCGGTTTTCGCCATCGTAGTAGGCCCGCACTTCATGGCCTAAGAGCCGCTTCCGCCATTCATAGTCGCTCCCGCTATAGTCGACGACATGGCTCAAATTTCCTGCGTCATCGAAATACTGGTGAAAACCGACGGGTAGCCCGTGGCAGTAATATTCGACGGACTGCGAATTGCCGTTCGGCCAAAGGGAACGAATAACGCCGTGTCTGCGAAACCCTGAGCCGATCGTCGGCTCTTGTTGTGCCAGGTATTCCGCATGCCGGCGACTGCCGTCCTTGTACAGCGACTCGACGGAGAGCTGGCTTTGCTGTCTTTTCGCGCGATAAATGAATTGCTTGGATTGGCACTCGATCTGTTGAAGTTGGGGATGCTCGGCAAGCCACTCCGCCAAATGAGCGTGAAAGGGTAGAGTCTCGTCGTACGGCTTTAGGGGCTCCGGTGGCTGGGTATCCTCGCAGACAGCGGGCGATTGCTGACTGGTGGCTTCAGCTCTAGGCCCTGAATCGCAATAGGCTGCTACGATCATGGCGAAAGCAACGGCGGCAAAGGCTAGGCGTCGATACTCGAGCATGTTCTTGCCTTGAATTCGGCAGACAGGAGCTTGTGGGGAAATGCGGGCAGTTTACCGATAAAGGCCGGAGGTATCGGCAAAGATCAGATAATCGGTGATGCCGTCGGCGGAGAGCTTGAACACGTTGCAGAACGGCACCGTCAAGCGGGTGCCGCAGTGCCTCACGTAAGTGACCTGGCCATGGCAGACGATACCGCCGGGGATGTGCCAGTGCTCCACGATGTCGTGGACCAAGGATTGGATGGAGTCGAAAAACGCCGCCACGAAACCCTCGATTTCCCCGGCTCCGACGACTTCGGGGAGATTGCCGAAGCGAAAACGGCAGTCGTGGGAGAGGAAAGATGCGAATCTTCGTGCATCCTTGGCATCGATGGCTTTGAACAATTCCAAGATCACTGCGGTTGACTCCCCCGGCTTGATCATCCGCCGCATAATAGCCGATGGCGCCAACTGGCGCGAAAGGCCGCCGGTGGCGAATCATTGCCGCTCTGCACGGTCATATCGAGGGTAACCACCGTCGTTGGTCGAATCCGAGGAGGCGTCATGCATACCCTCATCCCGCCGGAACTGCGCGCGCGCCTTGCGGGCAAGATCCATCACCGGCATGTGATCGTCGCGCTCATACTCCTGCTGTTGCTGATTCTGTGGCCGGCCCTGGGCCTGGTCGATCCGCTGGGCCTGGCGCCCGTCCCCATACCCGCCGACAATGCCCCGACGGAAGCCAAGATCGCCCTGGGCGAATAGCTGTTCAAGGATATCCGCTTCAGTTCCAACGGCTAGGTCAGCTGCGCCACCTGCCACGATCCCGCGAAGTCCTTCACCGACAGCCCGCTGAAAGGTCTCGAAGCGCACCGTGGTGGCCGGCGGTTCCCCCTTCGACCGCTGGTACTACGGCCACGATGCCGGCGCCTTGGACCCTGCCCAGGTGCGGGGCCTCCCGGTCTTCCCGGGACAGGGCCGTTGCGTGTCCTGCCATGCTATCGAGCAGACCCAGGCGTTATTCACCGACAACCGCTTCCACAACATCGGCGTCGGCATCAACGCCATCCGGGAGCAGGTGCCGGCCTTGGCCGGCGCGTTTCTGGAGGCCAAGGCCAAGGGCGCCAACGTGGACGTCGCCGTACTCATCGACAGGAAATCCTCGGAGCCTGGCCGCTTCGCGGTCACCAGCCGGTTCGACGACCCGGGCGGTTTCCAGACCCCGACGCTCCGCAACATCGCCCTCACCGCCCCCTATATGCACGTCCGCAGCCTGGCGACCCTGCGCGACGTGGTGACCTGTCCTACACCCTGTAAGAAAACCGCGGCCGCTCGGTGCGATTCACCCCTCAGACCGGACAGCCGGAAGACAGCGCCTACCAGACCGAACCCGCGCGCATTCCACCGCAAACCCACTATTGAGGCGCACCCCCATGAACGCGATGCACAGCCCCAGCCGGGCGGCAATGATGCTGGCGGCGACCGGCGCCTTCCCGGACGAGTTCACCGCCGCCGACGAACAGCGCTGGCTGCAGGAATTCATGAGCCTCCAGCAGGAGGGACGCAGGCTGTGGACCAGTCCGGAACTGGGCAGCAACGGGGTGGCCTGCGCCCAGTGCCATCGCAACGCCGCCAACAGCCACCCGGAGGCGTACACCAAGTTCCAGAAGCAGTTGGCCAGGTGGTGGCGCTGTGGGAAATGGTCAACTGGCGCATCCGCAACCCCTTGCAGGGCAAGCCGCTGGCGGCGGACGATCCCATGATGACGGCGCTGGTCAGCTATGCGACCTGCGAGCGGCGCGGGGTGAAGCTGGAGCCGGGCAAACACTAGCCCTGCCCTCACGGGCATTCCGGGTTATTTGCCGAGGCAGCCTGCGGTAGAATCCGGCAATCGTTGCATTCGGCGCATGAAGCCCCATGGGATTGCCCGCAAAAATCCAGAACATACAGGCACTGCGAGGCTTGGCTGCACTCCTGGTCCTGGCGACCCACGTCATGACCATAGAGCGCAAGTACAGCCACAGCGGGCGGCTGCTGCCGGACTGGCTGGAATTCGGAACCTCCGGTGTCGATCTGTTCTTCGTCATCAGCGGGTTCATCATGGTCCACATCACCCGCGGATGGTTTCAGCAGCCGTATGCCCCGCTCCGGTTCCTGTCGAACCGAGTCACCCGGATCTACCCGCTTTACTGGTGCTACTCCCTGCTGGTGCTGGCGGTTTACCTGTGGCGTCCCCAGTGGGTCAACGCATCCCAAGGCAGCGAAGTCGATCTGGTGGCGTCGTTTCTTCTGCTGCCCCAGGAAAAGCTGCCGCTGCTGGCCGTCGGCTGGAGCCTCGTCTACGAGATGTACTTCTACCTCGTGTTCGCCGGCTTGCTGCTGCTGAAAGAGCGCTGGCTCCCGCTCGCCCTGCTTGCCTGGATTGGTGCGGTGACGGCCGCGCACTTCGCGGCAGGTTCCGGGCAGACACCGGCGCCGGCGCTGGTCACTTCCCCATACTGTCTCGAGTTCGGATTGGGTTGCCTGGTTGCCCTGCGGATAGGCCACGGCGCCGCGCTGCCCGGCCGCCTGCTGCTCCCGGCTGCGCTTCTGGTGCCGCTGGGCTGGTATGCCGCAGTCCACTGGTTCCATGCCGCCCCGCTGCCGTATTGGCGCGTCGCAATCTACGGATTGCCCTATGCATTTCTGACCTATGCGCTGGTTTCCCGCGAACTCGCATCCTCCTGGACTTGCCCGAATTGGCTGGTCGAAACAGGCGATGCATCCTATTCCATCTACCTGTCCCACTCGTTGCTGATTTCCGCGATCGGCCGTCTCTGGTCAGCATTCGACAGCGACGGCCTCCTCGACAATGGCGCCATGATCGCGTTCATGTTCACCGCGGCGTGGCTTTGGGGCCGAATCAGCTTTGGCTTGCTGGAGCGGCCTTTGCTTCAGTCCTGGCGCACGGTGCGCGGGAAGCTGATCGCGGCCTTCGCAACCTGAAAGGCTCGCTTAAGCCCCTACCCAGGAACCTGCGGCCCATGGCCGCACCTTTTTTCCTTCTCCCTCTGAGAGAAGGTGGCCCGAAGGGCCGGATGCGGGAGCGAGACCACTCGGTTCCAGGGCACAATCCGCGGGCCATGGGGCCGAGTGGTCTCTCCCTGCGGGGAGAGCGAAGCGTGGGGGGGCGAAGCCGGTGGGGTGAGGGCCAAAGCGCTGATATTTCGATGAGTCACGTCGGGCGGGCGCGGTTCCATCGTGCCCACCGTGTGCGACCGGCTCACTCGCACAGCGCCAAATTCCGGTGGGCAAGCTGCGCTCGCCCCCCTACCCTACGATAGCCCTCGCCAAATCACCCAAGACCCAAGCCATCTCGATACCCGCAGGGAGCAACAACCCATGAAGCACTGGGAGCGAATCTACGCCCTACACAAACTACTGAACACTCGGCGTACGCCGATCGCGGAAAAATCCCTTGAAGCGCAATTGGATTGCTCGCGCGCGACCGTCTTCCGGGTCATGGCCGATTTGCGCGACGGCTTCGGTGCCCCCATCGAATACTGCCCGGAACAGCAGGGCTATCGCTACCGCCAGGAGCCGGACCGGCCCATCGAAATACCCGGCTTGTGGTTTACCGGCGAGGAGCTGCGGGCCCTGCTGGTGCTGCAAAAGCTGCTGACACAATCCCAGCCGCGGCTCCTCGATCAAGTCCTGGCCCCGCTGCGAGATCGACTGGACCGGGTTCTCAGCCATCCCCAACTGGCTGGCGACCCGCTGCAGCAGCGGGTGCGCATCCTCAGCCTCGGCTCCCGCGAGCCGGACTCCGCCATCTTCGAACGCGCCGCAACCGGCCTCATCCAGCGAACCCGCCTGGAAATCCGCTACCACGGCCGCCGCGACGGGAAGCGCAGCGACCGCCTGGTTTCGCCCCAACGGCTCGTCCACTACCGCGACAACTGGTACCTGGATGCCTGGTGCCATTACAGGCAAGCCCTGCGCTGCTTCGCCTTGGACCGGATCGAAAGCCTCACTTGCACCGATCATCCGGCAACCGAAGTGGACGACGACCAACTCGACGCCCACTTCGGCGCCAG
>VEPB01000049.1 GCA_012026715.1 Methylococcaceae bacterium
CCGGCCGTCGCCGACAGCACCCTGGAGTACACCGTCACCGAAGCGCCTGCCGCAACCGGAAAATCCCAGCCGGTATTGATCAAGGATGGCCGGGTGATGGTCAAGGGCGCCGGCGGCGACAGCAAGCTGGACTTGTTGTACACCCGCCGGGATGAGTCGTTGTTCATCATCGATCACCGCAAGCATTCCTTCATGACCGTGGACCAGCAGCAACTGGACCGGTTCGGCCGTCAAGCGGAAGCATTGCAGCCCCTGTTGCAGGGTTTCGGCGAGCAGTTGGGCAAGTTGTCGCCGCAGCAGCGGGCGAAGTGGGGGCAGATGTTGGGCGGCAACGTCTCCTTGGACCAGATCGCGGAGGCGGCCAAGCCCGCCGAATCCGCCAGTGTGGTGCGGACCGGCAGTTCCCGGAGCGTGGCCGGCATCGCCTGCGAGCAGATGAATTTGTTCCAGGGCAAATCCAAGACGGGAGATTTCTGTCTGGCCGATCCCCAGCGATTGAACCTGTCCGGCGACGATTACGCCACTCTCCGGTCGCTGCTCAGTTTCTCCGAGAAACTGGCGGGCACGACCCAGGGCTTGGCCGGCCAATTCGGCATCAAGCTGCCCAATATCCGGGTTCAGGAACTCGCGGGAGTGCCGGTGGAGATGCGAGAGATTTCGGGCCGTGGTCAGAGCAGCAGCATGACCTTGAACCGTATCGTCACCAGCGCGGTGGCCGAGGAGTTGATGCGGATACCCGACGGATACCACTCTGAGCCGTTGCCGCTGCAGTAACCGCCGCGTCTCACGCTCGGTGTTCCACCGAACCCGCCGGTGCCGCGCGGGTTCTCTCCGATTTTTGCATCATCATGCGCTGCACCACCAGTGATGCCGACACCATGACCAGCAGCGCGAACAGGCTGAATTCCAAGGTGACGAAGGCGCCGATCTTGAACCAGGCGAAGCCGGGATGGACGAAGCGCACCAGCCAGCCGGCGGCCTCGTCGGCGATGGCGGAGAGATAGGTGAGTCCTGCCAGCCAGATCTTGAGCCTGGCCGCCAGCGGGGTGAACAGCAGAAGGTGGCTCAGGGTCAGCACCAAAAGGCCCATGGAGAACAGGTGGAAGTGGGTGACTTCCAGCAGGCTCTGGTAGCTCTTGGGCTGGGTGAAATGCTCCTCGGAGCCGAGGTAGTACTCCAGCACCGATTCCGGATGCAGCCCCATCTTGTGGAAGTACATCATGCCGTTGCTGATCCACAGCAGCGCGATGTAGCCGAGGAACAGCAGGACGATGGTGTTGATCAGGGATTGGCGATTTTGCTCGCCGGTGACGAAGAAGCGCATCAGCCTTTCTCCTCGTGGATGGCCAGCCGGTAGATGGCCATGACTTTGCGGGCACCATCCAGGGATGCCCGGGAACTCAGAGTGGCGCCGGCGATGCCGTCGATGCCCTGATTGAGGAACAGGTCGGGAATGGCGCGCCGGTAAAGCCGTTCCATCCAGCGGGCCGAGGGCTGGTATTCGGGGGGTTCGTGGAAGGCCAGGACTTCCAGACGCGTCAGTTCACCCTGGGGCGACAGCACCACCAGCAGGGTTTCCGGCTGGGTCCGAACCACGTGGGACTCGATGGCGGCGTAGCCGAGCACCTTGTCACCGCGCTTGCCCACGTGGAAGTTGAAGAGTTGGGAGTCTACCTTGACCTTGGCCAGGCGTTCGATTTCCGTTACCTGGGCCTCGCTCAGGAACACCGGCACCGGCTCGACCGTCGCGCCCTCGCCGAAGGCCAGCGCGAAAGCTTCCTCCTTGCTGTAGTAAACCGTGCCCAGTCCCGCCGCCGGCACCAGACAGGTGGTGAACAGCGCAGCGATCAGGGTCGTTTTCCAGGTCGGCATAATCACCTCGGAGTCTTTGATCAGTAAATGAAGCCCAGTCCCAGGTTGAACTCGTGGGGGTTCTGGCCGGCGGCGCTGCTGATGTTGCGGTAGTCGGCCTTGATCACCACGTTGGGGATGGGTTTGTAGCTCAGGCCCGCCTGATAGATGCGCCGGTCGAAGCTGCCGTCGTCGAGCACGCCCGCCGGCAATTTGGCCAGGCTGTCGTAGCGCTCGTAACGGACAAAGGGAGCCAGGTATTGGGTGCTGTCGCGCCAGATCAGCGGCATCAGATCGTAGGCCGCTTCCGTGTACCAGCCGAAGTTCTCCTTGCCGATGGGCTGGCGGTTGACGGCGCTCAGCAGGCCGGCATCGCCGACATGGCCCCAGGCTCCCAGGGCGCGAAATTCCAGGCCCTTGTAGTGCCACTGCAAATGGCCTTCGTACAACTGGGTCTTGATGCTGCTGGTGCGGCCCAATATCGGGTCCGCCTGGCCGGCATCGCCGACATAGGCCGAGCCTCCCACCAGGATGCCGGGCGCGAAGGGCGGAATGTAATCGAGCCGGCCGGTGAAGGCGAAGTTCTCCGCCAACGCCTTGCTTCCGCCCTGGCGCCCGTCGCGAATGCCGGCGCTGGTGAAATCGCGGGCATTGAGGCCGTTGACGGCATACATGCGGTATTGCAGCCCCGGCAGAATCTCACCGAACAGTCCAGCCCCCATCTCGCGCCAGGTGGCAGGGATGATGTAGCGCTCCACATCCGGACGGTGGGTGCCGTGGAAGGTGGTGGGTTCATGCATTTCATTGATGAAGCCCATGGGCATGAGCATCAGGCCGGCGCGTACATTGGCCTTGGGGTGCAGGAAGAAGTCCAGTTGGGAAAATTCCACCGAAATTTCGCCCTTGGATTCGGCGCCTTCGCCGGAGGTGGCGTGCTCGAATTCGATCTCGTTGTTCAGGATGATCCAGTCGTTGAACTTGTAGCCGGCGTAGAGCACCGCCCGCACCAGGTCGAAGCGGTCGCGCTCCTCGCCCTTGTGATTGGTGTAGTTGGTGTAGATGGCCTCGCCGTAGCCACCGATGGACAAGCCGCTGTTGACCCGGTAAACCCCGGATGCGGCCGGGCCGAAGCCATACAGGCTCTTGTATTCGCGCTTGTCGGGGATCACCAGCTGACTCTTCAGCTTTTCCACCTCGGTCGCCAGAATCTGGGTCTTGCGGTCGGTGTCGGTGGCGGAAGTCTTGGTCTTTTCCTGAGCCGGCGCTGGCTGGGCCTGGCGCAACACCTTGACCTCTTCCTGCAAGGCATCGGCCTGTGCCGCTTTCGCCTTCAAGCCCTCGATCTCCTTCTGCTGCTGTTGCACGATCTTCCACATTTCTTCCAAGGTCGCCGGCGGCGCCTGGGCGGCGATGGCTGTCTGGCCACTCGCAAGGGCGCAAGCCAGGGCGGTTCGTGATAGGAATCTCGGCGGTGCGGAGAACATGGACAGACTCGTGAATAGGGACATGGCGAGACTATAACCGCCTCCTCATAAAGGTGCAAACCATTCGCATTTGTGGGGCGTGCCGTGTTTCAGGCTTCGCGCCAAAGCTGTGCGGTTGGCTGCTGGTCGGGGGGCTCGGGGGAAATCCTGACAAATAGGCTGCCGGATTGGGCGGCCGGGGCGCGGGCGAGGTTGGTCTGGTGGACGTCTGGCAGCCGTATGGCCGAAACGCTGTGTCGACTGAGCGCAAACGACCGGACGGCGAACGGGTGGAGCCCCCGGCACTCCTCGAGCGCTCGTCGCTGTTCGAGCCAGAGTGTCCGGAGTGATTGGTGCTGAAAGAGAAAGGGGCAGGCACCGCGGGGTCGTTGGGCGGCGCCGGCGAGTGCGAGGGACGCGGAGCTTTATGCGGTAGTTTCCGCGGCTGCAAGCCGCCGCGAAATTCGGGATGGGTGGATTCGGCGCTCCTCGAAGCAGCTTTAGCACCAGCGGGC
>VEPB01000253.1 GCA_012026715.1 Methylococcaceae bacterium
ATCAGCGGTGATGACCTGGAGGTGCACCGGCGCTTCCAACTGGAGCCGGTGGTGCACTCAGAGCTACAGGTGCGGCTGCTGGAGCAGGCGGCATCGGTCGACGGGCTGGCGGTCTGGATCAAGTTGGACAGCGGCATGCACCGTTTGGGTCTGGATCCGGAGGACTTCAGCGCGTGCTATCGGCGGTTGCTGCAATTGCCCGGCTTGACCCAGCCGATCCCGCTGATGACTCATCTGGCCAATGCCGACGTGTTGAGCGATCCGGTCACCGGGCGCCAGCTGGAACTTTTCCATGGCAAGACCGGCGCGGTCGGAGGCGATCGCAGCATCGCCAATTCGGCTGCGGTGTTGGCGTGGGAGAGCGCCAAGGCGGAGTGGGTCCGGCCCGGCATCGTGCTGTATGGAGTTTCGCCGTTTCCCCATCGGACCGCGCAGGAGGATGGCTTGAGGCCGCTGATGACCCTCAGGACCCGGTTGATCGCGGTCAAGCAGCTCAAAGAAGGCGACGCGGTCGGTTACGGCGGCGACTGGGTGTGCCACCATCCCACCCGCATGGGCGTGGCAGCGATCGGTTACGGCGACGGCTATCCGCGCCACGCTCGCTCGGGAACGCCGGCGCTGGTGCGCGGCAAGCGGGTGCCGCTCATTGGCCGGGTGTCCATGGACATGATCACGCTGGATCTCAACGATTGTCCGGAAGCCCGGGTGGGCGATGCCGTGACCCTGTGGGGCGACGGCCTGCCGGTCGAGGAGATCGCCCGCCATGCCGACACCATTCCCTATGTGCTGCTGTGCAACGTGACGCCCAGGGTCAAGCTGATCGAGCGTCCGGAAAACGCCGCTGATGAGGGTGAACCCTGCAGCGCGGAGCGGCTGCAGGGTTCCGACGGACTTGCAAGCCGCTGATTTATTCGGCGCTTCCGGAGTTGGCTTCGAAGCTGCCGCTGGCGACAACCTGGCCGTTGCTGGGGCCGCCCACCAGTCGCACCGACACCGCGTCGCCGGCCTGGACGTCGGGTACGCCACGCTGGACCTGGGCGGTGGACAGATCGGTGTCGCAGGTGCCCTTGGGCGCCTTGACGTCACCCCCCAGATTGGTCACGGCGAAGCCGAAGTCCAGCAGGCGGCGGGAGTCGGGAATGAAGTCCGGGTCGCGGTCGACGATGCCGGCCAGGATGCACTCGGCGTATGCCGTGCCGTTGCGGGACAGGGTCGCGACCAGTTCGGCGCTCTTGACCGCTTCCGGGGCCAGCGACGGATCCGCGTTCTTTTTCTTGACCCTCAGATACAGCCGAAAATGGTCGCGGAAGTGATCGGCGTCGAAGATCTCGCCTCGGTGCCAGGACTGGCCGAAGGCAACGCCCTTGGTGGCACCTTTCAGTACGGCATGGACCCGGGTATTCGCGGTGGGGTCGGCCCAGGCTGGCGCCGTGGCGATTCCGGTCAGGGCAAGTCCCATCAGCAGGTTGCGGAAAGGTCGGTTCATCGTAATCTCCTAGATGATTTGAACGAAAAGGAACGGCGCCATTCGTCGGCACCGGGTGTGCTCGGAAGAACACGGCGGTTAGGTTAGGGGAGGGGTGTAACGGGCTTGTTTCGGCCACCGGCCGATTTGTAACCGAATGTAACGGCAGTCGCAGGCGGCAACGGCCGGTTACAACTCCGGCGTCGCCGCGGCCGGCGTTTGGATACACTGTGGCCATGAACACGACGACGAAGTTACTGGTGGTCGACGACGATCTCAGGCTGCGCGACCTGCTGGAGCGGTATCTGACCGGCCAGGGTTATCAGGTGAAGGGAGTGGCCGACGCCAAGGCCATGGATGCCGTGCTGCAGCGGGAGCGGGTCGACCTGCTGATCCTGGATCTGATGTTGCCGGGGGAGGATGGGCTCAGCATCTGCCGGCGCCTGCGCGGCCAGGGTTCGTGGCTGCCCATCGTGATGCTCACCGCCCGCGGCGATGAGGTGGACCGCATTGTCGGCCTGGAGATGGGCGCTGACGACTACCTGCCCAAGCCATTCAATCCCCGTGAGCTGCTGGCCCGGATCAATGCGGTCTTGCGCCGGCGGGCGGCGCAGCCGCCGCCCGGCACGCCTTCCCTCGAAGCGCCCGAAATCAGTTTCGGCCCATTCCGGTTGAATCTGGCCACGAGGGCGCTGCGGCGCGGCAATGAAACCTTGTCGTTGACCAGCGGCGAGTTCGCGCTGTTAAAGGTGTTCGCCGAGCATCCCGGTCGGCCGCTGTCGCGGGAAAAACTGCTGGAACTGGCCCGCGGGCGCGATCTGGAACCCTATGACCGCAGCGTCGACGTGCAGGTGTCACGGCTGCGCCGCATCATCGAAACCGACAGCGGGTCGCCCCGCTACATCCAGACGGTATGGGGGCATGGTTATGTGTTCGTGCCGGACGGGGACGGGTCATGAGGCTGTTTCCCCGCAGCATGCTGGGGCGCACCGGCCTGCTCATCGCCCTGGTGCTGGTGCTGACCCAGGCCGGTTCCCTGATGCTGTTCAGCAAGCTCCGGCAGGATGCGCGGCCGCGCGAAATCGTGGCCCGGGTGATCGAGGTGGTCGACCGGCTGCAGCGCACGGCGGCGCAAGCCGAGCCGGAAGCGCGCCGGGCCGCCCTGCAAGGGATCGCCGAGGAGTTTGACGTCCGGCTGTTCCGGGAGGGGGAAGTGACGGTGCCGGCGCTGAATCTCAACCGGCCGCTGCTGGGCAGGCTGGAGGAACGGCTGCGGCGGCGCCTGGGCGCGGCCGCCAAGGTCGGTTTTCAGGCCGGTAGCGGCGGGACCCTATGGATCGGAATGACCCTAGCCGGGCAGCCCCACTGGCTGGTGTTCCCCAGGCAGGGGCAGGGCTTGCAGGATTCCGACGACTGGCTGCTGTGGCTGGGGTTGCTGCTGGTCATCGCCCTGGCCGCCGCCTACCTGATCGTCGCCCACGTCAGCCGGCCGATCCGGGCGTTGGCCGATGCCGCCGAGCGCATCGCCCAGGGCGATCCGGGCGCCGTGGCCGAGACCGGCCCGGAAGAGACCCGGGTCCTGGCGCGCAGCTTCAACCGCATGGCGGAAAACCTGCGGCGCGCCGAAGCCGACCGCACTCTGTTGTTGGCGGGGGTTTCCCACGATCTCCGAACACCGTTGGCCCGACTCCGGCTGGGGTTGGAGCTGCTGCCCGCCGGCGATGACCGGCTCAAGGGCGAGATGGAGCGGGATATCGTGTCGATGGACGAGATCCTCGGTCAGTTCCTCAGCTTCGTGCGCGGTCAGGACAGCGAGGCGGTGCGCGCCGATTGCAATCTCGCGGCGCTGGTGAGGGAAGTGCTGGAACACTACGCCGGGCGTGAGCCGCCGGTACTTTTCAGCGGTCCGGAGACACTGAAGCTGGCGCTGCGGCCCGTAGCCGTCCGCCGGCTACTGACCAATTTGATCGACAATGCCTACCGCTACGGGGCGCCGCCCATCCGGGTCGCGCTGGAGGCACAGGGCGATGACGTGGTGCTGTCGGTCAGCGATGGCGGCAAAGGCATACCGGAAGCGGAGTTGGCGCGGGTGTTGGAACCTTTCCAGCGGCTGGACAGCGGGTCAGGCGGTCACGGCGTGGGGCTAGGACTGGCCATCGCTGACCGCATCGCCCGTTTGCACGGAGGACGCTTGCGCCTCGGCAACCGGCCGGAGGGGGGCTTGCGGGTGGAGGTCGGGCTGCCGCGGGGTCGGTTGGGGAGTAGCGGCGCCTGATCGTTTATTTCGGACGAAGCCAGTTTGGAATCTTACCGTGTTTTGTTGAGAAGCGAACGCAATACATTGGATTTGTTGCATTTTTATTTCACTGCGTTGACGGATTTTGTTGACTTCGGCCGGTTCAGCCCAGATGATGAAGCCGCCTATCGAGGCCAGCTTGGCCTTGACTGCGCCTAACAAGGACGCGCCGTCCGCCTACGCTTCGCGAAATCCGTCCGGCGCACTCCCCTTTTTGCCCTTCCGGCTGACGTACCCTCTCCAGGTGGCGTCCGCGCGATTCCAGAGTATACGGCCGTG
>VEPB01000048.1 GCA_012026715.1 Methylococcaceae bacterium
CCGCTTCCGTGGCCGGCCTGATGATCACCACCGAAGCCATGGTGGCGGAAGAGCCGAAGGACGAGAGCCCGATGCCGGGCGGCGGCATGGGCGGCATGGACGGGATGATGTAATCCCTCCGGGCCGATCCATCGCTCGCAGAGGCCCCGGACCCGCAAGGGTCCGGGGCCTTTTTTTGTCCCTGCCGGCATGCGCTACAATCCGCGCTCCCTTATCGCCGCCGCACGACCATGAAGCTGACCGCCGCCGAGTTCCTCGCCTGGGACTCGAAATCCATCACCCTGCTGGGCATGTCCGGCGTGGGCAAGACCACCCTGGCCAACAAGCTTCCGAAGCAGACCTGGTTCCATTATTCCGGCGACTACCGGATTGGCACCAAGTATCTGGAGGAGCCCATCCTCGACAACATCAAGCGGCAGGCCATGGACGTGCCCTTCCTGCGGGATCTGCTGCGCTCCGATTCCATCTACATCCGCAGCAACATCAGCGTTGACAACCTGGCCCCGGTTTCCACCTTCCTGGGCAAATTGGGCGATCCCGGGCTGGGCGGATTGTCCCTGGAAGAATTCAAGCGCCGCCAGAATCTGCACCACCAGGCGGAAATCGCCGCCATGCGTGACGTGCCCCAGTTCATCCACAAGGCCAGGGACATCTACGGCTACAGCAATTTTCTCAACGACGCCGGCGGCAGCGTGTGCGAACTGGACGATCCGCCCACCCTGGAACTGCTGGCCGAACATACCCTGATCCTTTACATCAAGACCACGCCGGAACTGGAGCAGACCCTGATCGAACGCGCCGCCCGCGATCCCAAGCCGCTGTACTACCGCGAAGCCTTTCTCGACGAACAACTGGCGGTCTATCTGGCGGAGAAGGGCTATGGCGGAGTGGATGAGATCCCGCCCGACGACTTCGTCACCTGGGTTTTCCCTAAGCTGTTCCGCTCGCGCTTGCCGCGCTACCAGGCCATCGCCGACCGCTACGGCTATACCGTCGATGCTCACGACATCGCCGGCGTCGAAGGCGAAGCCGATTTTGTCGCGCTGATCGCCCGCGCCGTGGAAACCGCCTGACACCGATACGACCATGCCCCTTGTCGCCCATACCCCGCTGCCCACCTTCGACCGCCTGCGCGAGGAAGGCCAGGAGGTTCTCACCGTCGAGCGTGCCGCCCATCAGGACATCCGGGAGATGCACATCGGCCTGCTCAACATGATGCCGGACTCCGCCCTGGCCGCCACCGAGCGACAGTTCTATCGGCTGGTTGGAACGGCTAATCCCATCGTCCAGTTCCACATGCACCCCTTCACCATCGAGGGGCTGCCGCGCAGCGCCGAGGCACGGGACTACATCGACCGGCACTATGAGAGTTTCGAGAAGATCAAGCAGGCCGGCCAGGACGGACTGCTCATCAGCGGCGCCAACGTCACCCATCCCAAATTGACGGAGGAGGCCTTCTGGGAACCCCTCACCGAAGTCTTCGACTGGGCGCGCGACCACGTCGCCTCGATCCTGTGCTCCTGCCTCGCCACCCATGCCCTGATCCAGTATTGCTACGGCATCGAACGCACCCATCGCGGCGCCAAGCGCTGGGGGGTCTATTCCCACCGGGTGGTGGACCCGCATCATCCCCTAGTGGCCAACATCAATACCCGCTTCGACGTGCCCCATTCCCGCTTTAACGAGGTATTCCGCGAGGACATGGAGCGAGTCGGATTAAAGGTGCTGGTGGAAAGCGAGGACGCCGGGGTGCACCTGGCGGTGAGCCCGGACCGGTTCCGCATCGTGTTCTTCCAAGGTCATCCCGAGTACGACGTCATCAGCCTGATGAAGGAATACAAGCGCGAGGTGATGCGCTACCACCGCGGCGAGGCGGACGACTACCCACCGTTCCCGGAGCACTATTTCAGCCTGGAGGTCACGGGTCTGCTCAATGAATACGGCCGCCGGCTGCGCTCCGCCCGACGGGCCGGCCAGCCGGCTCCGGAGTTCCCCGAAGCCGCGATCATCAGCCATCTGGACAACACCTGGCGCGACACCGCCAAGGCGGTGTTCAACAACTGGCTGGGCAAGATCTACCAGATCACCGACCAGGACCGCCGCAAGCCCTTCATGGACCACGTTGATCCCAATGATCCATTGGGGTTAGGCCGCGGCACGGATTGGGCGGACGGCATCGTGCCGGGAGATTGATTCCAGGACAGAACAAGCGATGCCAGAGTGGCGCCTGAAAAAGCCCCACGGGCAGGATTGCTTGGCCGGGACCGAAAGATGAGCCTCCGCTCGTGATAACCCGCATGTGGACCAGACGGGGGGCTATCAGATTTCACCAAGCTGCGAATTTCGATTTCAAGGACTGGAAATTCGATTTCGCGCATGACTCGGTGAGCATGGACGTTTAGTGAAAATGGCGCCGCTGAGGGCTACTGGACAGCTGTGTTTCGGCCATTCCGGCCGTTCGTCCTAACCGACATCGGGCATTTATGAACGGCAGTTTTACACTATCGGGCGGGTGCTTCGTGTTCAATTCCTGCCGATATGCCATAGCCCGTGAATGGCTCAACCCCCAAATTGACATTGAATCGTCGATGTAGTTACTTACAGCAGAGCCGCCTTAAACACAAAATATCCAAAGTTCGTTTCAATCTTCATCGACAAATAGAAATTTAAAGTACCTTTCTGGCGCGTTCAGGAAATCCTTCGTCACAATATAATGCTCAGTATCTTGGTATTCGGTCTCCACTATGCCGGATTCGGAAAATAAGTAAATTGTTGCTCCTGGATAAGCAAGCAAAATCGGAGAGTGGGTTGCTATTAAGAATTGCGCGTGGCCTGGGGACTCTAAGTCATGGATGATTTTCAAAAAGGATAGTTGGCGCTGAGGAGATAGTGCAGCTTCCGGTTCGTCTAGGATATATAGGCCTTGTTCGAATCTGTTGTCAAATAGCGCAAGAAAAGACTCGCCATGGGATTGGGCATGTAGCGACTTACCTCCATAGGCTCTGAAATCTGATACTCCATCAAGATAGCTGGCGAAGTTAAAAAAGCTTTCAGCCCTCATAAAGAATCCATCGGACATTTTTGGCAGCCAAGACAATCTAAGGGCTTGAGCTAAGGCAGACCGTTCGTCAAAAGCCTCTCGGTAGTGGTCGCGGCTGCCACCTTCGGGATTAAAACCGCATATCTCTGCCAAGGCTTCCAATAAGGTGGACTTGCCGCTTCCGTTTTCTCCAACAAAAAATGTGACGTTCGTCCTAAAGTCGATGTCCACCCCTCGTCTAATCGCTGGCACGTTAAAAGGATAATAGTCATGTCCCATGCGCTCGGGGAGGCTCATTATTCTTCGAAGATACGGAGCACCAGTGGTGGAGCGACCATTCGGTTTTCTGCGACTCGACATGTTTTCAGCAGTAACTAACGATTAAGAAATGATTGTCATGGCAGGGCATATTGGCATTCTGGGTGCTGAAAGAATGCCGCAACGACCCGAGGTAGTTTCTGGAGCCGTCGCAATA
>VEPB01000271.1 GCA_012026715.1 Methylococcaceae bacterium
GTCGGTGAACGAGCCACTGGCGAAGATGCCCAGGTAGTCGGTGATTTCCGCTTCCGTCAGGGGGCGGCGGTAGGCGCGCTTGCCGAAGCTGGCGATGAACTGGCGGGCGCAGGCGTTATCCTGCTGGGCGCACGGCACCAGCTTGTTCCAGCTTGCCAGCACGGCCTGGCTGGCGAGGCTGTCGGCCAGCGACAGGTAAGCTTCCAGACGGAGACCGGTGACCAGGTTGGTGGCGACGTTATTGTCGAAGCCGTCGACCCGGTTCTCGTCCGGTAACTGGTAGATCAGGCTGGTAGATAGCCCCAGCAGGTCGTTGACGGTGTTCTGGTATTCCTGGCGGGTCAGTAGGCGCAGGCCGCGGCGTCCGGGCGGCGGATTGCCGCTGCAGTCGCTGACGGTGCCGCCGCCGCTGGCGTTGGGCGCCAGGACCTCGATGATATAACGGGCAATGCCGAGGGAGCAGTTGCCGGTGCAGGCGGGCGGAGTGGCCGGCGGCGGCATGGTGTCGGCGATGGATGCGGTGAGGCTGGTCAGCTGTGCCGCCTTATAGCCGGTGAGGGCCTTGGCGAGGCCGCCGCTGCCGTCCGCGCCATGGCAGCTGGCGCAGTTCTGGCGCTGGTATTGGAGCTTGCCGTAATCCAGCAGGGACGGAATCGAGACCGGCAGTACCACATCGGCGCTGCTGCCGGTGACGTTGAAGGCGGACAAGCGATATTCGTAGTCGCTGCCCATGGCGGCGGCGGCGTCGGAGTAGCTGCTGACGTTGGCGGCGGTATCCGCCAGCTTGGTCCAGGCCGCGTCACCGACCTGGCGGCGCTCGATGCGGAATCCCGCCTCGTTGCCGCTCTGGTCGCTCCAGATCAGCTTGACCTCGGCGTTATCGACGATGGGCGCGGTAAAGCCGCTCGGCACGGTGGGCACCACGGTGCTGGGTTCCGGGGTGGGCGTGCCGCCGCCACCGTTGCCGCCCCCATCGCTGGTGACGGTGCAGGCGCTGCCGTGGAGGCTGATGTTGCCGGGAATCCGGTTGCTGCCGTTATGGCTGGCGTTGAACCCGAACTCGGCGCTGCCACCCGAGGCGATCTTGCCGTTCCAGCCCGCATTGGTCACTTCCACCTGGGCGGCGCTCTGAACGAGCTGGCCGCTCCACAATTGGGTGATCTGCTGGTTGTCCGGCATCTGCCAGGCAAGCTTCCAGCCATCAATGGCACTGCCGCCGTTGACGATCTTGATCGCCGCGGTAAAGCCGGTGTCCCACTGGGCTGAAACCTGATAATTCACGGTGCAGCCCACACCCGGTGTAGGCGTCGGGCTCGGAGCGGGGGTTGGAGTCGGATTTGGAATCGGAGTCGGAGTCGGAGTCGGAGTCGGAGTCGGAGTATTCCCGCCATGGGTGGTGAGCGCGCACTGCACGCCGTTCACGGTCAGCTTGGCCGGTGCCGCATTGGTGCCGCTGTGGCTGGCAAGGAAGCCGAACTCGAAGCTGGCGCCGTTTGCCACGTTGGCATTCCAGTCCGCACTGTTGACGGAAACCGCGTTGCCCTTCTGGCTGAAACTGCCGTTCCAAAGGTTGCTGATCTGCTGGCCGTTGGGCATTGACCAGGCGGTCGTCCAGTTGCTGATGGCGGGTCCGGTATTTTTGACCTTGACCGCGCCCTCGAAACCATCGTTCCATTGATTGGTGATCTGGTAGCTGGCTTTGCAGCCGGCGATCGAGGGATTCGGGGTTGGGGCGGGCGCGCTGCACTGGCTGTCGTCCAGGGCGCAGGTCAGATCCGCCAGTTGCTGCTCCGACAAGGAGATCTTGGCCATCAACGAGGATTTTGCCAGTCCAGCCTGGATCACCGTTTCGCTGATGGGGTGGGTCCAGTCGGCAGGTTTGGGTCCAGTGCCGTTGTCGTGGCAGCTGGCGCATTGGGCCGCATAGATCGCCTGGCCGTTCTGGGCCGAGGGCGCGGTTCCTCCGCCGTCGTTCGGGCTACTGGTCTGCAGGGCGCAGCGCCGGCCGTTCAATGCGATCCGGGCGGGCGGGGAATTGCTGCCGGTATGAGTGGCGTCGAACTCGAATACCACGGAACCGTTTTTGGCGAGACGGCGCTGGCCTGGCAAGCCGTTTATCTGGACGTTTTTGTGGCGCTGCAGATACCTGGCATCGCGCATTGCGGCGACGGTTTGGCCGTCGGGCATTTTCCAGCGCAGCGCCCAGGATTTTAGGCCCTTGCGGAGACTGGTTGCCGTAACCTTGGCGGTGAAACTGCCGCTGTCCTGGCTGATGACGTCGTACTGGACGCTGCAGAAGGGGCCCGCGAAAGCAGGAACGGAAGCGAGGCTGAGCATCGTCAGGAACAGCAGCCGGATCGGCATCTTCATTCGAATCGGTACTCCACGGCCGGTTGGAACGGATTTTTGGTCAGCAGTCGGCCATCCAGCCCGTTCAGGGTTAGGATGACGCGGGTTTCAGACACCGGTGCCGGGAAGGTGCCGGCGCGCGAAGCGGGACCGGGTGGTCCCGGGTTTGACGGGTCCTCGCGGCGGATCTTGCTCCGGAGGCGCCGTGGCCAAAGTCCATTGGCGCGCAATGGTAATGGAATTGGGTAGTCCGATGGAAATTTTGGGTGGGAACTGTGACGGGCATCACGGGAAACATGGCCGCAGCGGCTTGGGAAGTTGAAGCAGGCAGGAGAGGTTGACCAGCTTGAGTGACGTCGTGAAGAAGCAAGAAACTCAGGGAAATGACCGGCCGATGACTTGCCGGGTGGTGGAACAGCTGGCAGCGGTGGATGCAGCCGAGTGGAACCGTTGTGTCGGCGATGATGTTCCCTATCTTCGCCATGAGTTCCTGCGGGGACTGGAGGATCACGGCTGCCTGGGCGATACGGTGGGTTGGCTGCCGCGTCATCTGCTGATGGAACAGGGCGGCGAACTGAAGGCGGCGGTTCCGCTTTATCTGAAGTTCAATTCCTTTGGCGAATTCGTGTTCGATCAGGCTTGGGCCCATGCTTACCAGCAAGCCGGCCTGGAATACTATCCGAAACTGGTGGCTGCTGCGCCTTTCACTCCGGCTACCGGGCCCAGGCTGTTGCTGGCGCCGGGGGGCGATCCGGTGGCGCTGGCCGACTCCTGTATCGGGGCCGTGATCGAATTGGCCCAGGAACTGCGGCTGTCGTCCTGCCATTGGCTGTTCCCCTCCGACGCCGCACTGCTGCAATCCCCTCGGCTACTGTTGCGCAAGGGCTACCAGTTCCATTGGCGCAATCAGGGCTGGCGCGATTTCGAAGACTATCTGGCGGCATTTTGCAGCCGGCGGCGCAAGCAACTCCGCAAGGAGCGGCGCACGGTGGCGGAATCCGATGTGGTGTGCAGGCGGGTGATGGGAACGGAGGCGACCGAGGCGGACTGGCGGTTCGTGTTCCGTTGTTACCGCGATACCTTTCTCCGGCACGGCAATTATCCTGCCCTGACCCTCGGTTTTTTTCGCCATCTCGGCCGCACGATGGGGGAGTCGGTCATGCTGGTCGTGGCCGAGCGGCGGCGTGAACCGGTCGCGGCCGCGTTTTTCCTGGTGGGCAGCAAAACCCTCTATGGACGTTACTGGGGCGCTTTGGAAGACATCCCCGGATTGCATTTCGAGACCTGCTACTACCAAGGACTGGATTTTTGCCTGGAGCGCGGCTTGGAGAAGTTCGAGCCAGGCGCCCAGGGTGAGCATAAGATCAGCCGCGGATTTCTCCCCAGCGTCACCTGGTCCGCTCACTGGATCGCCGATGCGCGTTTCCGCCCATTGATCGCCGCCTTTCTGGCGCGCGAGAAACAGGGTGTCTCGGCCTACATGGAGCAGCTGATGAGTCATTCCCCGTTTCGGGCCGGATGACGGTCCCGAATTGAGGCAAGCCGGGCAATCAGGTTGTCAAGGCGGGCAGCCCGGCTCTATATTCAGGAAGAGTCCACTCCGCTTCACGTGCCGAGATCCTGCCGATGCCCCGATTTTTCAGACGCTATGCGCTGCTTGCCTGGATAGGAATCGTGGCGTCGTGGATGCCTTCCTTCGCCGATGCCAAGGAAACTGTGACCTGGGCGGTGTTGCATTTCCCGCCGTTTCAGATTCTGGAAGGCCCCCATCAGGGCAGCGGGAGTTTCGACGGCGAATTGCAGGTACTCATGGAGAAGATGCCGGAGTTCGACCACCGGATCGTGTCCATGAGCTTTGCCCGCCGCAAGGAGGAATTTATGTCGGGGAGCAACATCTGTACGCCGGGTATGTTCAAGGCGCCGGCGCAGGCCATGAAACTCGCCGTGTCCGTGCCGATGCTGACGCATCTGGACAATCGGGTGGTGTATCGAAAGGATCATGAATCGTTGATCGGAACCGCCAATCCGGTCGATCTGGACGATTTGTTCGCCCGGCGCGACCTGATTGGCGCGGTGATGCCTGGACGTTCCTATGCCCCTAATATCGATCAGGCCATCGAGCGACACCGCGGCAATCCCAACCTGTTCAGCCGCGCGCTGGAGACCTCACAGCTGTTCCATATGCTGCTCGACGGAGACCTGCACTACCTGCTGCTGTTCTCCCACGAGGCGGCCTATCTGGCGCGTGATCTCGGTGCGGACGACCGCATTGCAAACCGTCCCATCGCGGGTACTCCACCGTATATCTTCACCCATGTGGCCTGTACCGGTAACGCCTGGGGGCAGGCATTGATCGAGAGGATCAATGCCGTCATGGCGACGGAGCGGAGGGAGGCTGGATACCGAGCGCTGTCCGAACGCTGGTATCCGGCGGAGGATCAGCAGCGGGTGCGCCGCTTCTACCCGGAAATGCTCCAGATTCTGCCCTGAATGAGAGCTGGCATGCGCTGGGATAGCTTGGCCGGACGGCTGTTCAAGTGGGTATTCGGTTGGTATTTGCTGTTGGCCGTCATGGTCACGGGGGTGCAGCTCGGGTTGGAGTATGCGGCGATCCGCTCGACCATAGCGGCGGATCTGGCGGCGCTGGGGCGTTCGTTTGCTCCGGGTGTATCCGACGCCTTGTGGACTTATGATCGGCTGTTGCTGGAATCGCTCGCCAAGGGTATCGCCCAGACCGCCATCGTTACCGGGGTCCGGATCGAGAACAGCCGCGGTGAAACGGTGGCCCAGCAAGGAACGATGCCCGCCGCCGACGACGGCATCGGCTACCCTGCATGGGCTTCCTACCAATTCCAAGAGATCCCCCTGCGCAGCTCTCCCTTGGCCGACAACCAGTCAGCCAGGCCCCTGGGCCGCCTGGTGCTGTACTCCGATCGTCGGGTCGCGCTCGATCGCGTCGCATACAGTTTTCTGGTCATCCTGATCAATTCGCTGATCAAGACTGCCGGGTTGTGGCTGATCTTCTATCTGGTCATCAGCTGGAAATTGTCGCGTCCGCTGACGGCGCTTTCCGATGCGGTGTCGAAATTGACACCGCCTGCCGAAGCTCCGCCCGCCCTGCTGCCTCCCTATCCGTATCGGGACGAAATTGGGGCGCTGGTCGAGGCGCTCAA
>VEPB01000402.1 GCA_012026715.1 Methylococcaceae bacterium
TCCTGGTTCGGCCGTTGGGGCACCAACTATATCTATGGCTGCTGGTCGGTCCTGATCGGATTCGAAACCGCCGGAGTGCCCAAGGACGATCCCAGCGTGCGCCGCGCCGTGGCTTGGCTGAAGTCCAAGCAGCGGGCGGACGGCGGCTGGGGCGAGGATAACTACACCTATCACGATGCATCGCCGGAATTGCGGGGTGAGTTCCATACCAGCATGGCCTTCCATACCGGCTTGGCGCTGATCGCGTTGATGGCGGCCGGCGAGGGCGATTCGAAAGAGGTGGAGGCCGGTATCAACTACCTGATCCGCAACCAGCAGGCCGACGGCTTCTGGAAGGACGTGGCCTTCAATGCGCCCGGCTTCCCCAAGGTGTTCTATCTGAAGTACCACGGTTACGACAAGTTCTTCCCGCTGTGGGCTCTGGGCCGCTACCGTAACGAGATCTTCGCAGCGGCGTGAGTTGCGTTGGCCTGATCGTCGCGCTTGCGGAGGAATGCCGCAGTCTCACGTCCCGCAAGGTTCCGGAAGGCCAGAGCCTGCGGCTCGATGAAGGCCGCTTGCTGGTGCGCGCCGGGGCCGGCCCGGAAGCCGCCCGGCGGGCTGCGGAACTGCTGTGGGGGCAGGGCGCCAAGGCCCTGGTCAGCTGGGGTTGCGCCGGCGGTCTCGATCCCCGATTGCAACCCGGCGATCTGGTGGTGCCATCGGCCATCCGCCAGCCGGATGGCACGTTGTTGCGCACCGACCCGGCGGCGCTGCAGGCCTTGCTCGACCGGCTCGCGCCCGAACTGAACCCGATCACCGATACCCTGCAGGAAACACCGGTCATCGTCAGTGCCGCCGCTGAGAAGGAGCGCTTGTTCCGCGATAGCGGCGCGGTGGCCGCCGACATGGAGAGCGCCGCGGTGGCGCGGGTCGCCGCCGGGCGAGGCTTGCCGTTTCTGGCGGTTCGCAGCATCGCGGATCCCGCCGGCATGAGCCTGCCGCCCAGCATCGCCGCCGCGTTCGACCCACAGGGCCGGCTCCATTTGAACCGTTTGCTGAGTTCCCTGCTGTTCCGTCCGCGCGACATCCCCGGACTGATCGGCGTGGGCCGACATTTTCGCCTGGCCTTGGCCACCCTGGGCCGGGTCAATGCCCTGGCCGGCGCCGATCTGTTTGGCGCCGGCCAGGACGCTTCACGCTGCTGTACCGCCTCATGACCGCTCCTGCCCACAGTTTCGTCGTCAAAGCCATCCACTGGTGGGAGGAAAATCTCCTGAGCCGGCCCTGGTGGCTGATTTTCGTGTCCCTGCTCGCTTGCGGTCTTATCGGCAAGTACACCATGGACAACCTGACGATCAACACCAACACGGCGGACATGATCTCCATCAAGCTGCCGTTCCAGCAGAACCGCATCCGGCTGGAGAACGCCTTTCCCCAGGACATCAGCACGGTGCTGCTGCTGGTGGAGGGCAGCACCCCGGAACACACCGACGCCGCGGTACAGCGCATCGTCCGTGAGCTGGACAAGGCCAAGGGCGAGATCGCCTCGGTCTACATTCCCGACGCGGGCGAGTTCTTCACCCGCAACGGCATGCTCTACCTGGACCTGGACCAGCTCCAGGACCTGTCGGCCAAGCTGGCGGAGGCCCAGCCGTTCATCGGGCGGCTCGCCAACGACAACAGCCTGGCCGGGCTGTTCGGCATCCTCAAGCAGGCGCTGGAGGGCTCGGCCGATGCGGTGGACATGAACTTCGATCCGGTTCTGGTGCGGCTGGCCGATGCGATCCAGGCGGCGAGCGAGGGGAGGGTGCCGCAACTGTCCTGGCAGCAGCTGATGTACGACCAGAAGGGTGGGCTCGGCATCGACAAGCGCTTCATCATCGCCACCCCGATCCTGCATTTCGAGGAATTCCTGCCGGCCGAAAAATCCATCAACACCATCAACGGCGCGGTCGCGACCGCCCTCGGAACCGATTTGGCCGACGTCCGAGTCCGCATGACCGGCGAGGTGGTGCTGGAACACGAGGAGATGCAGACCATCGGCGAAGGGACCACGGTAGCGGCCGGCGTATCCCTGCTGCTGGTGTGCGTCACTCTGTGGATCGCTTACCGCTCCTTCAAGCTGATGTTCGCCACCTTCTTCAGCCTCAGCGTCGGCCTGGTCTACTCCATGGGCTTCGCCACCGTGGCGATCGGTCACCTGAACCTGATCTCCATCGCCTTCGCGGTGCTGTTCATCGGCATGGGGGACGCCTATTCCTCCCACTTCTGCCTGCGCTACCGCGAACTGATCGTGCGCGGCCTGCCCCATCGCCAGGCCTTGCGCAACACCCTGACGTCCACCGGTTCGGCCTTGATCCTGTGCACCCTGACGGCCGCCATCGGGCTCTATGCCTTTATTCCCACCAACTACATCGGAGTGTCGGAACTGGGGGTGATCGCCGGCACCAGCATGTTCATCGCGCTGTTTACCACCTTCACCATCCTGCCGGCGCTGATGAAGATCATGCCCATCAAGGTGCCGGAGCCGCATCCCGCCAAGGGCAAGGCGGCCGCGCTGGTGTCCAACTGGCCGCTGCA
>VEPB01000046.1 GCA_012026715.1 Methylococcaceae bacterium
CCACCCGTTTCCGCATTCAGGCATGTGCCAGTACGACGCGCGCCGGTTTGACGGCGCGACGCTGTTCAAGGTCCTGCAGTTGCACCCCCAGATCATCGCCCAAGGCGAGATCGTCGAGAATCCTTTTTACACGCGGCCTGACGAGTTCCTGGCGGCGCCCTAGGGAAGCGCCGAATAAATCCATCCTGGATTTCTCAGCGCCCGTGACGGGAAAACGCGGTTTCCGGGTCACTCACAAAATCGGCGGCTTTACAGCCACCGATTTTGACGGTGCATTCCTGCGCCGTTGGAACCGCTGAATAAATCAGCGGTTCCCCAGTCCGGAAAGGCCGTCAGGCGGAACCAGCTCTAGCGGGTTCCGCCGAATGGCATCGGGATTGAACCGGCGACACCGACAATCCGCCTGTTGCGCGGCGGTCCATTTCTGCGGGGCCTTCAAGCCGGGTAAGGTACGCATTGCGTACCTTACCCAGGGTCCGCGGTCTAGTGGCGACCTTCGAAAATGGTACGCGAAGCGTACCCTACGGAGCCATATCGACCGGACTCAGCCGCTGTATCTCCGTCCGCAACCAGGCCAACATCGCGGATCCGGGCGATTGCCAAGGACCCTCGGTGATGAGCCGAACGCCGTCGCCGAACCGTATTCCTAGGCGCCGGCGTGCATGCCCTGGAGCATCTGGTGCACGTCATGGGACATGACGGCGAGGAATGCGGCGAGGGCGATGTAGTAAACCGCGTGCTGAACCCGATGCCCGAGGGGTACGCCATAGTAGGCACGGGCTTCCGGAGCATTTGGATCGTGGCGCCAGGCCTGCATGATCTGCGGGCCCGCCAGGATGGCCATGAGGCTGATGCTCTCCCTGCCGATGCGACGGTGATGCGGTGTCGGCATCAGATCTCGTACTTCTTCAGCTTGTACCACAGAGTCCGTTCGCTGATATTCAGCAGCCTCGATGCCTTGGCCTTGTTGTCTCCTGCTTGTTGCAGCGCCAGGGCGATCAGGCGGGTTTCCAGTTCCGTCACGCGCTGTTCGAGATCCAGGTTTTCTTCGGTGGCGGGCGAGGTTGCGGTGAGCGGCGCGGAGGGCTGATTGAGCTCTGCGGGAAGTTGGGAGGCGTCGATGCGGTCGCTGCGGCTCAGGACCACGGCGCGCTCCATGACATTTTCCAACTCCCGCACGTTGCCCGGCCAGGGGTAGGCCAGCAGAGCCTGTTGCGCGGCCGGGTCGAGGCGGGGCTTGGGCTTGCCCAGGCGGGCCGCGTACTTGTCGATGAAGTGGCTGGCCAGCAGCGGGATGTCGTCGCGCCGGTCCCGCAGCGGCGGCAGTTGCAGGCTCACCACGTTGAGCCGGTAGTACAGGTCCTGGCGCAGCAGGCCATCCGCCACGGCGGTTTGGGGCTGGCGGTTGGTGGCGGCGACCACGCGGATATCGATCGGGGTCGGGCGGGTGCTGCCGAGCCGGTCCACCGTGTTTTCCTGCAGGACTCTCAGCAGCTTGGCCTGGAGCGGCTGACTCATCTCGGTGATTTCGTCCAGAAACAGGGTGCCCTCGTGGGCCAGTTCGAACTTGCCGGGTTTGTCCCGGTTGGCTCCGGTAAAGGCGCCGCGGACGTGGCCGAACAGCTCGCTTTCCAGTATGTCGGCCGGAATCGCCGCGCAGTTGATGGCGACGAACAAACCGGTGCGGCCGGAACTGCGGTGGATGGCGCGGGCCGCCAGTTCCTTGCCGGTGCCGGTCTCACCCACGATCAGCACGCTGGCGGTGCTGGGTCCCACCTGACGGATCAAGTCATAGAGTTCCTGCATGAGGTCGCTGTGGCCGACGAAATCATCCCAGCCCCGTGCCAGTTCATCGCGCAGGTAGAGGTTTTCCCTCACCATGCGCTGGCGCTCCAGGGCGCGGCGGATCACCAGTTCGGTCCGATCCAGGTCGAGTGGCCGCACCAGGTAGTCGATGGCGCCGGACTTCATCGCTGCCACCGCGGTTTCCACGGTGCCGAAGGCGGTCACCACCACCACCGGCACGTCGTTGTGCTCGGCCCGCAGCGCCGCCAGCAGTTCCAGGCCGTTCATCTGCGGCATGTTGAGGTCGGTGATCACCAGGTCGGCGGGCTGCTGCGCCAGCCGTTCCAGGGCCTGGCGGCCGTGTTCGGCGCAGGCTACCTCGCAGCCGAGATCCTGCAGCAGCAGTTCCAGGGGGCGGCGGCCGTTGGGTTCGTCGTCCACCACCAGGACGCGGGCATTAGTCATGGGGTTGCTCCGGATTGTCCGGCAAGGTGAGGGTGAAGCGGGCGCCGCCCGCCGGGCCATTGTCCACGGCGATGCTGCCGCCGTGGGTCAGGATGATCTGATGGGTCACGGTCAGTCCCAGGCCGATTCCGCCGTTGCGGGTGGTGAAAAAGGGATCGAACACCCGATTGCGGATTTCCCGGGGAATGCCGGGACCGGCGTCGCTGACGGTGATCTGCAGGCTATTGCCGGATCTGTCGGTGGCCAGGTCGACGGTGCCTCCGTGAGGCACCATTTGAATGGCGTTGAGGACCAGGTTGAGCAGCACCTGAACGATCAGTTCACCGTCACAGCGGACGGTCGAAGGTTCAGCCCGGAGTTGTTGGCGCAGGTTCACGCTCTTCTTGCGAGCCTGGCCTTGCAGCAGTTCGAGGGTGCGTCCGATCAGTTCGTGAACGTCCTGCGGGCGTATTTGCGGGGGGCGGGGGCTGGCGCAATCCAGCAGGGTGGAGCCCAGCCGTTCGAGGCGACGGGACTCTTCCAGAATCATCCGGGTCATGTCCTGGCTGCGGGAATCCAGATTGCGGTCGCGTTGCAGCAACTGGGCCGTGGTGTGGAGGATGCCTAGCGGTGTTCTCACCTCGTGGGCCATGATGGCGGCCATTTCGCCGACCACCGCCAGTTTGGCGGCATGCGCCACCTGACGCCTGGAGCTGTCCAGGCTGGCGACCAGTTGGCCGAAGGCCTTGGCCAGGGCACGAATCTCCGGGGTGCCGCCGACTTCGGGCGCCAATGGCGTTTCGGTTTGGCTGAAGCGGCGCGCCCAGGTGGTGAGTTCCATCAGCGGCCGCGACAGCCGGTTGGCGATGAGGTGGGCGACCCAGCCGGCGCACAGGGCGGTGACGGCGAAGGCGACGCAGAACAGCCACCAGAGGGCATGAATGGGGCGGAAGGCCTGGTCGGTGGTTTCCAGCATCAGCAGCGACCAGCCGGTGCCGGGATAGCCCGGAAAGCCGCGGGACTGGGCGTAACCCGCCAGCACCTCGGCCGGGAACAGGGGGGCGCCGTCGCGCACGCCCGGATGGACTTCGGGATTGGCCGGCCGCCAGGCGGCGAAAGCGTCGCTCATCAGCAGGCCCTGCTCGCGCAGCCCGCGCGACGCCGCCAGCAAGCGGCCGCGGCCGTCCAGCAGAGCGACGTGGCGGTCGCCGGGCGAGCGGGCGGCCTGGTCGAACAGCCGGAACAGCCGCTGCAGATCGAGGCTGCCGCAGATCTCGCCGATGTCGTCCATGCCGTAGCTGTTGGGAACCAGCGCCCGGATCACCAGCGCCGCGTCGGTGTAAGGGGGTTGCAACTGAGGCGTGTCCACCAGGGCGTCGCCATTGGGGACCGGGACCGAAACGGTTTCGCCGGGAGGCGGCATGCGCTGCCCGATGGACTGGGGATTGCTGGCGGCTACGATGCGGTGATCGTTGTCGACAAAATACAGTTCTCGGTAAAGGTCGCCGTAACCCTGTTTCAGCTCCGCGAGAAAACGCGCCAGGCGTTTGTCCACATCGCCGATCCGGGCCTCCTGCATGACCTCCAGATGACTCCAGGAATGGATGTTCTGCAGCCGCTCGAACATCAGCAGATCGACTTGTTCCATCAGCATGGCGGCGTCGTTCTCGAGGCTACGGCCGATCTCCCGCTGCAGGGCGGTTCGCGACGCGAAGAAGGTCAGGACCGTCAGCAGACCCGCAGCCAGGAAGGACAAGGCCAGAAACGAGGCCTGCAGCAGGCGGCGGATGCTCATGGGGACGGTGGCGGGACGTGGGCTGACGTGCTGTGATTGTAGCGGAGACCTGTGGTCGGTTGCGGGTTGGCGGGGTTGGATTTCAGGAATCGGGAAGGGTGTCGTAATGGCTTACGGGGTTTGTCCCAACTGCGGGTGTAGCGTTCGCTACCGGGTTTCTTCCAGGCAACGGGTTTCCTGGCTCAACCGGTTGGCAGCCGAGCTTGGCCGGGGCGAGCCGGCGGTGGTTCTGTGCTACGGCTGCTGGAAGCATCCGGAGGTCGGCGATGACGTCGAAGTCCTCGATCCGCCGCCGGTGGGGGAGGTCATACGGCGCCGTGCCAGGGGAATCGTCACGGCCGTCGATTATCTGGAGGGAAATACGCTTTACCAGGTGGAAGGGCGATCCGGAGACGCCTGGCAGTGCCGGATGCAGCGCTGGCAGATCAAGGTATTGACTGGAGGCCCCGTAGGAACCGTCTGCCTTTACCTTGGTCCCGACGGAACTTGAGAACGTGCAGGCGCAGCCGTTTTGAGCGGATTCGATCGGCGGCACGTTGATGGGCAAGCCTGCCACTGTTGGTTTCTTGTGGGGAGCGGAAAGCGGCCCGGTTCGTCCCCGAGGCCCTGTATCAGGCAGGGCGGGGGCGGGAAGGAGATAGTCCGGTGAAGCTCGCGCAGACTTAATGGTTCTGTCGGACGGCGCGGGATGATTCGCGAGGCTTGCCGAATGGCATTGGACCCAGTCACTTCGAAAGAGGGAGCCGCCAATGCCTTGGCGGCTCCCCCGTGAGTGATGCGATCCAGCCGGGATCAGTCGTCGTGGTGCTTGTTCCGGTCGGAGTCTCGGTCGTCCTTGCCACCGTCGTGATCGTCGCCGTCGTGGTCACCGCCATTGCCACCGCCACCGGTGTCACCGCAGCGAGCCACGCTCTTGGATGCCGTCAGGCCATTGAGTTCGGCCTGAACGCTGCATGGCGCAGTGTCCAGCGAAGAGTTCAGGCTCCACCCGCCTTTCCGGTTGACGGTCGCCGTGCCGAGGGTCGAGCCGGTATTGCCGTCGGTCACGGTGACGGTCAGGCCGTCGGCGATCTTGCCCTTGCCGCGGCCGACCTTGCCGCGCACGATGAGGGTGCTGCTGCCGTTGCGCCACTGCGCCTTCTTGATGACGACCCGCTTGATGGTGGCATCGCCGCCGCCCGCCGCATTGACATAGATCGCCACGTCTTCGCTGACACTGGCGGGAGTGGTGGCGTCATCGGTAGCGGTAAAGGTGACGGTGTACGGCGTCGATGGCGTGGTGACCTGATCGGCGGTCGGGGTCCAGCTGAACTGGCCTGTGGCGGCGTCGAAGCTCGCGCCCAGAGTCAACGGTTGCCCCGCGGCGCTCAGGGTGATGGCGTCGCCATCCTTGTCGCTGGCCTTCACCTTGAAGCTCAGCGTCTTGCCGACAGTGGCGTTCTTGTCGCTGATGGCGGCAATGACCGGCGGATTGTTGCTGGTTCCGGCACTGGCCGCTACGTGGATGGTCACCGAGGCATTTCCGGTCAGCGGCGAGCCGATGCTGGGTGTGTCGGTGGCGGTGAACGTCACCGAAACCGGCGGGGTCGACGCGGCAGTGCCGGCATCTGGCGTCCAGTTGAAGGTTCCCGTGGCGGGATCAAAAGTCGCGCCCTGCGGCAGGTTGGTGGCGGCCAAGGTCACCGGATCGCCGTTGGGGTCGCTGGTCGTCACGGTGAGGCTGAGCAGCTTGCCTTCCACCGCATTGGCCGTCGCTTTCACCTTGACCACCGGTGCCTTGTTGGTCGGAGTCGGGGGTGGAGTCGGGGTCGGAGAACCTTTGCAGAAATAGTCGAGGTAACCGGCGTTGGTCGGGGCCGACCGAAGATTCTGATAAGGGGTCTTGTTGGCGTGACAGGTGCTGCTGTCCAGCAGCGTGGCGGTGGGCGCCGGCCGGCCGGCGGCGGAGCACCAGGTCCGCACATTGGCGGGGTAGGTGTCCATGGCCTGAGCGGTGCCGAAGCTTCCCA
>VEPB01000074.1 GCA_012026715.1 Methylococcaceae bacterium
AAATAACAAACCCCGCCTTTGCGGGGTTTGTTATTTCGCCGCTTCGATCAATTCAATATCCTTTTTGAGCAGGCTGTTGACCAAATCCGACAAGGCGATGCCTTTGGAATCGGCGCGGGCGCTGAGGTAGTTCTGGATTTCCTCGTCCAGATAGACGGGCTCCTTGAAGACGGCATCCGGGTTGTAAAACTGCCCGCGTTTGCCCTGGCTGAAATCGTATTTGTCTTTCATCGCCGTTTACCCTGGGTGAAGCCGCGCTAGCGCGGCGTGTTCAGATAGTCGTTCACTTCGTCCTTGTCCGCCCTGCGGGCGGAGATGATCCGCACCGCCACATCCCTTGAGCCGGCATGCTGGAAGGTATGGACCACCACCAGGTAGTGCCCGTTCTCCGCCCGTCCCAGGGTGATCCAGCGCTCCTCTTCCTCGCTATGGTCCTCGTCGTAGATCGTCAGCGCCAGGGGGTCATGGAGTACGTCCATGGCCTGCTTGAAGGTCACGCCGTGCTTGGCCTGGTTGCGGCGGGCCTTGGCGGCGTCCCAGGCGAACTGATAAATCGGCCGCTGCACCATCCCTCCCTTTAGCCGCCGGTATTCGATGCCGGTTTCGCGGGGGCGCTTTCCTCCGGCTTAATCCAGCGCCGGGCGACGTGTTTCAACAGTAGTCCCTCGATTACCGAACGGGCGACGGCCTTTTCTTCCGGCGAGAGTTGGCGCATGGCCTCGAACTGAAGCCGGAAATCGTCGTCCGGGTCGCGTTCGGTTTCCTCGAACAGCAGCCAATCGGTGGTCACTCCGAAGCGGCGGGCAATCTTCTTGAGCGCTTCCGCCGACGGCTGGGAGGTTCCGGCCTCGTAGCGCTTGATTTGCTGGACATGGATGCCGGTAGCGTCCGCGAACCCCTGCTGGGTCAGTCCTTGCTCCCGACGCAAACTGATCAATCGTTGTGCAAAGCTCACGGCACATCTTCCAATGCGGATGGATGGAGCTTGCATGGTAAATGTCAGGTTCATTTCTGTTGCTCTTGAGGTTGCATGAACGATCCCATAAAAATACATCACAAGTGGCTTGACGCATTTTTGGAAAATCCCCGATGGCACGCATCCCCGAATCCGAGATCGAGCGGCTGAAGGCCGAAGTGTCGCTGGAACGGCTGGCCGAAGCGCGAGGCGTGGCGTTGAAGCGCCATGGCGCGGACTTGATCGGCTTGTGTCCCTTCCATGACGACCGGGAGCCGTCGCTGGTGATCTCGCCGGGCAAGAACCTGTGGCATTGTCTGGGCGCCTGCCAGACAGGCGGGACGGTGATCGACTGGGTGATGCGGGCGGAGGGGGTGTCGTTCCGGCATGCGGTGGAGTTGCTGCGGGAGGGCCATTCCCCTTTAGCCGCCGGTAGTGGCTCGCCGTCCGGGGTCGCCGTCCCGGCCAAGCGCGGCACGGTGCGCAAGCTGGAGGCGCCGGTGTCTTTGGACGCGGACGACCAGGCCTTGCTGAACCAGGTGATCGACTACTACCACGCGACTCTGAAGCAGAGCCCGGAGGCCTTGGCCTATCTGGAGAAGCGCGGCATTGGTTCGGCGGAGGCCATCGACCGCTTCCGGTTGGGTTATGCCAACCGCACCCTGGGGCTGCGGCTGCCGGAGAAGACCCGCAAGGCCGGGGCGGAGTTGCGGGGCCGGCTGGAGCAGCTGGGCCTGTACCGGGAATCGGGCCATGAGCACTTCAATGGCTCGCTGGTGATCCCGGTCCTGGACGAGCAAGGCCGGGTGCAGGAAGTCTACGGCCGCAAGCTCAACGATCATCTGCGGCCCGGCACGCCCTCTCACCTGTACCTGCCGGGACCGCATCGCGGAGTGTGGAACGGCGAGGCGTTGGCCGCTTCGAAGGAAATCATCCTGTGCGAATCGCTGATCGACGCCTTGACCTTTTGGTGTGCCGGTTACCGCAATGTCACGGCCAGTTACGGGGTGGAAGGCTTCACCGACGATCATCTGGCGGCGTTCCAGCGGCACGGCACCGAGCGGGTGCTGATCGCCTACGACCGCGACGCGGCCGGCGAGTCGGCGGCGGAGAAGCTGGTGAGCCGGCTGATGACGGAAGGCATCGAGTGCTTCCGCGTCCAGTTCCCGAAAGGGATGGATGCCAACGACTATGCCCTGAAAATTGGGCCGGCCGATAAAGCCTTGGGGCTGGTGATCCGCAAGGCGGTCTGGCTGGGGAAAGGGCCGGCGCCAAGGATCAAGACCGGGGCAGCCGATTCGCCGGTGCCGGACTCCTCACCGCCGGTACCGCGCCCCGTCCCGGCCGAACCGCCACAATCCTTCCCTCCTTTAGCCGCCCAGCCGCCGCAAGCCGAAGCGGTGGTGCTGACACCACGGGCCGAAACGGCGGCGGCGGAACCGGCATTGCCGACTTCTCCGCTGCCGGCCTCTCCCGTCCCCCCGCTCCCATCTCCCGACTTCCCCACGGAGATCAAAGACGACGAAGTGGTGATGGTGTTCGGCGAGCGCCGTTACCGGGTGCGGGGCCTGGCCAAAAACCTCGGGGTGGAGAGCCTGAAGGTCAACGTGCTGGTGTCCCTGGGCGATGCCACTTCGACCGGCTCAGGACAGGCCTTCCATGTCGACAGCTTCGACCTCTATGCCGCCAAGGCCCGTGCTCATTACGTCGCCCAGGCCGCCGCCGAGTTGCGGCTCAAGGACGAGATCGTCAAGGCCGACCTGGGCCGGTTGCTGCTCAAGCTGGAGGCCTTGCAGGATGCCCGGCGGCAACAGGCGGTGGCACCGCAACTCCCGGCACATCCGGACATGAGCGAGGCAGACCGCCAGGCGGCGCTGGCCTGGCTGAAGGCGCCGAACCTGCTGGAGCGGCTGTTGGCGGACTTCGAGGCCTTGGGGCTGATCGGCGAGGCCGTCAACAAGCAGATGGCCTACCTGGCCGCCGTCTCGCGCAAACTGGAGCGGCCCTTGGGCGTGGTGATCCAAAGTTCCAGCGCCGCCGGCAAGACCTCGCTGCTGGATGCGGTTTTGGCCCTGGTGCCGGAAGAGGAGCGGGTCAAGTACAGCGCCATGACCGGGCAAAGCCTGTACTACCTGGGCGAGACCCACATGAAGCACAAGGTGCTGGCGATCGTCGAGGAAGAGGGTGCGAGCCGGGCCAGCTATGCCTTGAAGCTGCTGCAGTCGGAAGGCGAGTTGACCATGGCCTCGACGGCCAAGGACCCGGTGACCGGCAACCTGATCACCCAGACCTACCGGGTGGAAGGCCCGGTGGCCCTGCTGCTGACCACCACCGCCCGCGACCTGGACGAAGAGCTGTTGAACCGCTGCCTGGTGTTGGCGGTGGACGAGGGGCGGGAACAGACCCGCGCCATCCACCGGCTGCAGCGTGACCGCCGCACCCTGGCAGGGCTGATCGCCCGGCGCGAGCGGGAAACCTTGATCCGTCTGCATCAGAATGTCCAACGGCTGTTGCGGCCGCTGGACGTGCTCAACCCCTATGCCCGCTTCCTGACCTTCCCCGACCAGACCACCCGGCTGCGGCGCGATCACGAGAAGTACCTGACCCTGATCGACGCCATTGCCCTGCTGCATCAGCAGCAACGGCCGTTGAAGCGGGCCGGGAATCTGGAATACCTGGAAGTCAGCCTGGACGACATCGCCACCGCCAACCGGCTGGCCCATGAAGTCTTGGGCCGCAGCCTCGACGAACTGCCGCCGCAGACCCGGCGGCTGCTCCGGCTGATCGACGGCTACGCCGCCGCCGAATGCCAGCGGCAACAGATCAAACGCCAAGACTTCCGCTTCAGCCGGAGGCAACTGC
>VEPB01000488.1 GCA_012026715.1 Methylococcaceae bacterium
CAGCCACCCCGCCCCTCAAGGACGGCGAACTGACCCTGCCGGCCGATTACACCAGTTGGCCCAAGTTTCTGTCGGAAGTGCAGCGGCCCGATGCCAAGCAGGTGCGGGAAATCTACCTGAACAAGGCGGCCCGCTCGGCGACCGCCGCCCAAGGCTTTCCCGACGGGTCCGTGTTCGTGATGGAAAACTATGCCGCCAAGCTCAATCCTGACGGTACGCCGCAAACCGACGCCCGGGGCGAACTGGTGAAAGGGGATCTGGCCCGGATTTTCGTCATGGGCAAGAATCCCGGCTGGGGCGCTGCCGCCCCCGAAGGCCAGCGCACCGGCAACTGGATCTTCTCCTCCTTCTTGCCGGACGGCCAGAAATCCACCGACGACCTGAGCAAGTGCCGAGCCTGCCATGCCCCATTGACCACCAAGGACTTCGTGCACCGCTACGACGAGTACTTCCAGGCGGCCGCCAAGCGCTGACGGCTTGAATGCGGATCGGCGGCGGGCCGGTTATCGATCGGCAGACACGCCGCCGACCTACTTCGCTTATCCGCCGAATACGCCTTCCATCCAATGGGCGATGTCGGCGATTTCTTCCGCGCAAACCGAATGGGGCATGGGATAGTCCCGCCAGGTCACCCGATAGCCTTTCCCCGGCAGGCTGTCGCGGCTGAGCTCCCCGAGCCGCAGGGGCACGATGTCGTCGAACCGGCCATGGCCGATGAACACCGGCAATTCCTGCCGCGCCTCCGGAAAAGCGCTGGCATCGGCCAGATAGGTCGACAACGCGATGACGCCCGCCAAGGGCTCGCGGAACCGCCCACCCACCTCCAGCGCAATTAGCCCGCCTTGGGAAAATCCCGCGACCACGATGCGCTCCGGCGGAATCCCGCGGGCGATTTCCTGCTCCAGCAACGCGGTCACGGCTGCGGCGGACGCCAGAATGCCGGCCAGATCCGGCTTGCGGTCGATCTCCGCCGCCGCGATGTCGTACCAGCCACGCATCACATAGCCGCCGTTGATGGTGATGGGGCGATAAGGCGCGTGCGGAAACACGAAGCGAACCGCCAGCCGGTCGACCAGGCCCAGCTCCGGCACCAGCGGCTCGAAGTCGTGGCCATCGGCGCCGAGTCCATGCAGCCAGATCACGCTGCGGCGGGCAGGCGTTGACGGATCGAGGCAGATCACATCGAGCGGATTGGTCGTCATGGCGGGTTTCCTTAAACGTGGAACGGGATGGTAACAAGCCAGCCCGCGGTATGCGGCAATTTTCCATCAAGAACCGGTTGCGGCCGCCGATAAGAGTGATACCCCAAAGAAGGAGGACACTCCCATGAGAATCGAAATGTCGCAAACCAGTGTCGCCGCCCAGTTCTACTACGGTAATTTCGGCCAGGCGACCAATACCCAGCCGCAGGCGGCTCAGCGCGCGGAACCGGGCGACCATCACCACCATCGAGTGAATCGCGACGATCAGGTGAGCCTGTCCCCCGATGCCCGTCAATTGCAACGGGTCGAACATGAGCATCAGCGGGACGATGATCCGATGCGCGCGCTGGATCGACTCACCCACCAACTGCTCAAATCCATGATGCAGGCGTTTACCGGACGGGAATTCAACCTGGTTCGACCGGAGCAACCCGGCAACCAGCCGGTCGTCACAACCATCCCCCAAGCCGACAAGAGCGGCCAGAGCGGCGCCCCTCCCAATCCGGCCGACGCGACTGTGCCGACCACGACCACGCCCGCCGCGAATCCGTTCAGCAATGCGGTGGCTGCCTATTACCAGGTCCAGTCCTTCTCCCTGTCGTTCTCCGCCAGCGGCACCGTGAACACCGAAGACGGCCAGCAGATGGGAATTTCGGTGCAATTCAGCTTCAGCCAGCAATCCTATGCGGCCTTGGCGGCAGCCGGCGGATCGACACCTGCGGCCAACAACAATACCGGCCAGCCGATCAACGCCGATTTCCAGGGGCTCGCCGCCCGGCTGACTCAGACGTCCTTCAACTTCGAACTGGATTTCGGCGGCGAACCCACATCGACTCAGGTGCCCGCCAACGGCAATGCCGTGAATCCGCAGGAAACCGCCACCGCCTCGCCCCACCGACCGGACAACGGCACCGGAACCACGCCAGCGACGACGACCAAACCGGCGGGCACGCCGGCGGCCAACCCGTCTCCCGTCGGCGGAGATGAAGCGGCGAATCCATTGATGGACGCCCTCGACCAGCTGTTCGAGAAACTCCGGATCTGGCTGCATCAGGCCGATGGCACCCGCCAGTTGGTGGCGTACGGGATCAACAGCACCACCGCGGTTTACCTGGGTACCGCCGCCAACACGCCGGCAACGCCCGCGACTGCCGAGCCGACCACCGAAAAAACCATCGATCCGACGACCGCGCTGGACACGGTCGCCTGACCCGGCGCCGACGCAGTCCCGTCCCCCCAGACCTCCGGTATCGCGCGACCAGCGCTGCCGGAGGTTGTCCTGTGTCCGCTGAATTCCCATAATGCGGCACCGATCCTTGGTGTCTCCGGCGACTTCCGGATCTCGCAAGCCGAAGCGGCCCGGAGTGAATCAGGATGACTTATCCATCCAATCACCAAGACTTAGTTTTATTTATGTATCGGCGCCCGTATAGTTCGCGCCACTCAATCCGCCAGACAGAGCCCGCCGCTCGCTGCCCGGTGATCCGGCTTGCCCAATCACGCACTTGACCTGACAACCTGAGGAGATCGCAATGGATCAGTCCGCCCGCTACGCCGATTTGAGCCTGAAAGAAGAAGACCTGATCCAGGGTGGCCAGCACATCCTGTGCGCCTACAAGATGAAGCCCAAGTCCGGCACCGGCTACCTGGAAGCGGCCGCCCACTTCGCCGCCGAGTCCTCCACCGGCACCAACGTGGAAGTCTCCACCACCGACGATTTCACCAAGGGGGTCGATGCCCTGGTCTACCACATCGACGAAGCCACCGAAGAGATGCGGATCGCCTATCCGCTGGACCTGTTCGATCGCAACATTCTCGACGGCCGCATGATGATGGTGTCCTTCCTGACCCTCACCATCGGCAACAACCAGGGCATGGGCGACATCGAGCACGCCAAGATGTACGACTTCTACGTGCCGCCCCGCGCCATCCAGCTGTTCGACGGCCCGTCCAAGGACATTTCCGACCTGTGGCGCATCCTGGGTCGCCCGGTGGTCAACGGCGGCTACATCTGCGGCACCATCATCAAGCCCAAGCTGGGCTTGCGGCCCGAGCCCTTCGCCAAGGCCGCCTACGAATTCTGGCTGGGGGGCGATTTCATCAAGAACGACGAACCCCAGGGCAACCAGCCCTTCGCGCCGTTGAAGAAGGTCATCCCCCTGGTGGCCGACGCCCTCAAGCGGGCTCAGGACGAGACCGGCGAGGCCAAGCTGTTCTCCGCCAACATCACCGCCGACGACCACTTCGAAATGGTCGCCCGCGGCGAATACATTCTCGAAACCTTCGGCACCGATGCGGACAAGGTGGCCTTCCTGGTGGACGGCTATGTGGGCGGCCCCGGCATGATCACCACGGCGCGGCGCTGGTTCCCCAACCAGTACCTGCACTACCACCGGGCCGGCCACGGCGCCATCACCTCGCCCAGCGCCAAGCGCGGCTACACCGCCTATGTGCTGGGCAAGATGTCGCGGCTGCAGGGCGCCTCCGGCATCCATGTCGGCACCATGGGCTACGGCAAGATGGAAGGCGGCAAGGACGATCGCGCCATCGCTTATTGCATCGAGCGCGACAGCTTCACCGGCCCGGCCTACCACCAGGAATGGTACGGCATGAAGCCCACCACGCCCATCATCTCCGGCGGCATGAACGCGCTGCGGTTGCCGGGCTTCTTCAGCAACCTGGGCCACGGCAACGTGATCAACACCGCCGGCGGCGGCAGCTACGGCCACATCGACAGCCCGGCCGCCGGCGCCCGTTCCCTGCGCCAGGCCTACGAATGCTGGAAAGCCGGCGCCGACCCCATCGAATGGGCCAAGGAACACCGCGAATTCGCCCGCGCCTTCGAGTCCTTCCCCAAGGACGCCGACGCCATCTTCCCGGGCTGGCGGGAAAGGCTGGGCGTGGGCAAGTAAGCTGGACGGCCTAATACTTGGCAAACATCCCTTGCCCAAAGACCTGCGACCAGATCAGGAAGAAGACGAAAAACCAAAACAGGGTCTGATGGTTCTTCGTCGGCGCAAGATCGAAGCTGTTGGCGGTTCCCGGTTTGGCCGCTAGCGGAAACCAGCAGGTCAGCTCGTGTCGTTGCCGCAGCGTCCACAGCATCAAGCCAATCAATAGGAAGGCCGCGGCCAAGACTTTGTGGCTATCGTGCATGGGATATTCCTTAAGCTTCCAGATAGCCGCCAAGCCGGTGCTGACGGAGCAGACCCCGATCGACCCAAAAAAGGAACCGACGGTACACGTCCTGTTCAGCAACTTGCGGGCTGGAATGACCCAAAGGAAGGGCACGACAAGAACAGCAAAGAGGTTGGCAAACGCCGTTCCCAAACTGCCGAAAAGCGGCGTGATGGAGGGGAGCGGGGATACGCCGAAGCCCATCGTACACGTCTGGAACAATAGGGCGCACAAAGCGCTGAGGCCGAGATGGGTAGATCGAACCGCGGCGGGATAGCGCGGTACCAGGAGTGCCTCCGGAATCGAGGGTAGCCGGTCATTCCGATCGCTGAGGCTTTGGACGGGCCAGCCTCTAAAGTCGATCCAGTGAACGCGCCACAGCCATTCCAAAGCAGCAGGTGGCCTTAGGTGGGTCGCGATCAGCGTCAGCACTTCACCCCGCACTGATTCGATCTGCTGTTCGATCCATTGGACGCTCGAACAATTGGTCAGAACCAGAACGGGGATGACGCCGTCTTCGCCGACTTTGGAATCCACTGCGCCAGCCGTGCACAACCCTTGCCTCAAGCGTTCCGCGAGGGGACCGTCGCGGTGGTCGTGAAGCAGCATGAAGCGCTTGAGGGTTGCGAGACTTTGGTGACCCATCCCGACCAGATCGCTGCCGGGACGATGCATGTCGCGATAGGAGAGCCACGCCTGGCCCGTGGGCGTCCAATGCAGCAATTCGCTTGGCCGTACACGCAGGACGATGGCAATCCCCACCGTGCAGGCTGCCATTCCGGCCAGCATGACCCAAAGCGAAGCCGGCCAGTTGGCTTCCATGGCCCTGATGACGAACGGCGGCGACAGTGGCGGGATGGCAGCACCGAAGGCGTGTTGCGACAGGGCATAGCCGATGGTGTAGAGAACGAACGCAAACACCAGGAGCAGCCGGGTCATGCTCATTCGCCGGTAGAAGAATTCGAATACTCCGAAATGGAGCAAAGTGCCGAAAATGATCGCAAACAAGCTGATCAAAAAGACGTGAAAGCCGCGTTCCCCGAGCCAATGACGCAGCGCCTGCGGATTCTCGTTTAACGAGTAGTCGAATACGGTGTCGTAGGCATCGAATAGGAAGTCCGGATAACGCCAGCAAATCAGGAAAAGGATCAGCAGCAGCGTAAGCAGGCACAGGCCGGTTCCAGCCAACCAAGGCGAAAAGCGGAACCGTGGCATCGGGTTACAGCCTGGCGCTGTGTCGGCGGATGGGGCCAGGAGTTGTGTCTTGAGATCTCCCAGCGCGGGTTCGAACGCGCCGCGGAAATCGACCGCTTCGACGATTCCCCAGTCCGCCGGCACCGATCTTCGCCGGAACAGGACCGCGATCATGCGCTTGCCCTGGCTCTTGGCTCTCTGCAACTCGCAGCGCACCGTCTCGGATTGCAAACTGTCCGGGGAAACCACCACGATGAAACAGGATGCCTCATCGATTGCGCGGTCGATTTCCTGGCGCCATTCTGTCCCCGGCACCAGATCCTTGACATCCAGCCAGGCGGAAAACCCGGCGGTCATAAGATGAAACGCCAAAGACTCGGCGAAGTAGTAATCCTTGCGCGAGTAACTGATGAAAACACGTTGCTCAGTGGCCACGGCGAAAATCTCCCCAGCGAATCCCAGCAGAGCGTTTATCGGAGCACAAGGCCTGGCGATCGGCCAGGTAAATATTCCCCAGATTCACGAGATCCTGGATGGGACGTGCGCCGATGTTCAGGTTAGCGCCTGAGACCAATCCATAGCTCGTCTCGCGCTAGACTCGGCGCCAATCGCGCTTTCATCAAGAAACACCCACCGTATTACGGTGCAGCTGCAATGCCTTCGCTACCGGCCGACAATCCGGAGGTGGAATGACACCACGAACAGGCTGGTCACGAGAATCTGCCGCCGGGAATCTTCCTGCCTGCCTTCAAGGTCCGTCAGGTTCCTGCATAAAGCCGTTCTATCAAGCTCTTGAACCAGATTGGACGTGTAAAAACAACATAAAGCAGGAGCGGTGTCAGGGTCGGTACCGGCAACAATTCCAGGACCAGAAACAAGCTCAGCCACATCAGGCAAACCGCTTTGGCGCTCATGGATGCTCTCCCGCTCGGGGTGTTTCGAATACTAGGCGATGAGACACCCTGGTCTCACAAAATTTCAGTTGACAGCCCACTTTTGAGCCCTAGAATAGCCGCCCTTACGCGCCGTGGGCGCCCCGTCAAATTCAACCCAAAGGAGATCCGAGCAATGCCCGTACTTCAACCGAATCTGTTCATCTTCATCTCCGGTTAAGGTCACGGCATGTGGCCGGCGCCGGGCTTCCGGGCGCTGGCTGAGGGTCTTTAAAACCCCTGGCGAGTCGAACTCGCCAGGGGTTTTTTATTGGCCGCCGGTCCGCCCGAATCCAGTCGAGATTGTTTTATGCCGATTCAACAGCAATTCAACAAGGGGCGGGTACCGGTCAAAGTATGGACCGATGAGATCGAGCCACCCGCGATTCAACAACTACTAAATGTGGCCCAGTTGCCCATCGTGCACGGCCATGTCGCGGCCATGCCGGATGTCCATGCCGGCATCGGTGCCACCGTGGGCAGCGTCATTCCCACCCGCGCGGCCATCATCCCGGCGGCGGTGGGGGTGGACATTGGCTGTGGCATGAACGCGGTGCGGCTTAGTCTGCCGGCGGAACAACTGCCGGACAGCCTGGCCAAGCTGCGCAGCGCCATCGAGGCGGCGGTGCCGGTGGGGTTCGAGCAGCATCCTTACAGCAAAATCCAGGGTGCGGCCCACGCCCGATCGGCCCGGCCGCTGATGGACCGGATCGACCGCATTGTCGGCAAACATCCGGGATTGATGAAGATGCAGCGCCAGTTTGCCCGCACCTGGATTGCCCAGTTGGGCACCCTGGGGGGCGGCAACCACTTCATCGAACTGTGCCTGGACGAGGCGCGGCAGGTGTGGGTGATGCTGCATTCCGGCTCGCGTGGCATCGGCAATTGCATGGGGCGGTATTTCATCGCCGCCGCCCGCAAGCGCGCCGAAAAGGATCATTTGCGCCTGCCGGACAGGGATTTGGCCTGGCTGGACGAGGGCTCGGCCCTGTTCGACGACTACTGGGAGGCGGTGCAGTGGGCGCAGGACTACGCCTTGCTGAACCGCCGCATGATGCTGGAGCTGATCCTGGAAGCCCTGCGGTCGCGGCTGCCGCCCTTCAAGGTGGAGAGCGAGGCGATCAATTGCCACCACAACTATGTGGCGCTGGAGCAGCATTACGGCGAGACGGTGTATATCACCCGCAAGGGCGCCATTTCGGCGCGCGAGGCTGAGATGGGCATCATCCCCGGCAGCATGGGGGCCAAGAGCTTCATCGTGCGGGGCAGAGGCAACGCGGCTTCGTTTTGTTCCTGCTCCCACGGAGCGGGCCGGCGGATGAGTCGTACCGAGGCGAAGCGCCGCTTCAACCGCTTCGACCTGGCGCAGCAGACGGAAGGGGTCGAGTGCCGCAAGGACAAGGGGGTTCTGGACGAGATCCCCGGAGCCTACAAGGACATAGACCGCGTCATGGAACTGCAGACGGATCTGGTGGAGGTGGTGCACACCCTCAAACAGGTGTTGTGCGTCAAAGGCTGAAGCAAGCGGGGCGAACCCAGGTTCGCCCCATTCATGAGACGATCGGAGAACCCCCTGAATGTAACCATCCAACCGCTTCCGCAAGCGCCCGCAAGGGGCCCTTCCAACCTGGGGTACGTCCGGCGACGGCGGACCCGAACTCTGCGGATACTCTCATGGAACTGTCATTGGCGCAGGAGCTGATTGAACAACTGCGCGACCAACCCAGCTATTTCTACTACTACCCGGATCGCTACGCCCATTTCCTGTTGGAGGGGACGGCGCGGCGCGCGGCCCTGATCGGCAGCCTCGGTCCGGTCGCAATCATGGGGCTCGCCTTGGTATTTCTGGGCGAGACGATGAGCTGGGCGCAACTGCTGGGCTCGGCACTGGTGCTCGCCGGGGTGATGCTGGTGAGCTTGCGCTGAGGCCGGTTCGCCAATGAGCTTGAACGATGGCCAAAGCCACGGTCGGCACACCGAGGAAACCGCCGAGTTTTTCGGTCGTTGCTTCAGTTCGGTACCGTACCTGCCAACTCGGCGGCTGATTCGTTGGTTTCTCGGTAGCGCCTCGCCGAACCGGGCCTCCCGGGAACACCCCCTACTGCAATGCCCCACGGGCTGTTGCCGACCCGAACGGTTTTCACGACCTGCCGCTGCACCAGATCGATGATGGAAATGTCGCCGCTGAGGCCATTGGCGGCGTAGAGCCTCTGCTGGTCCGGCGCGAACTCCAGGTTCCAGACCCGGCTGCCCACGGGCAGGTAATCCGTCACTTCCAGCTTTTGGGCATCGACCACCGCCACGCGGTCGGCGCGGCCGAGCGCCACATAGGCGAAACGCCGCTGCCGGTCGATGCGGATACCCACCGGCTTGACCTGATCGGCCGGCACGCCCGGCGGCGCGATGCGTATGCGTTTGATCATGCGGGCGTTGGCGGGGTCGATGACCACGACGGTGCCTTCATCCTGGCAACTGACCCACAGTTGCTTGCCATCGTCGGTAAAGCGGGAGGCCCTGGGGCGGTCGCCGACCGCGGTGACGTCCACCGGCGCCAGCCGCTCGCCGTTGATCCAGCTGGCGCTGCCGTCAGCTTCGCTGGTGCTGATGATCCAGTGCCGTCCGGACTGACCGATACCCCTTCGGGCTCGTGGCCGATGCCGATCCTTTTGACGATGGTGCGTTGAGCGATGTCGACCACCGCCAGTTGATCGTCCCGATCATTGGAGGCGTAGAGATACTTCCCGGCCGGATCGAGCGCAAAAGTCTTCGGATCGTGGTCGACGGCCAGGCGGTCAATCCGCTTGAAACCGGCGGTGTCGTAAACCTCGATGGCCTGATCGTCACCGGTGGCCAGATACAACCGCCGGCCGTCGCCGCTGAGGGCAATCCCACGCGGACGCCTGCCCACCGGCACGGTCTGCATGAGTTCGCCGGAAGCGCCATCCAGCAACGCCAGCGCGTTGTCCCGTTCCAGGGTCACGTAGACCGTATCGGCAGACACCCCGGCGGACCCTGCGGCCAGCACCAGCCCGCCCATCCATCGCAACAGGGCCTGCAGCAGGGTCAATTGCCGCCCTCGACGGTCGTTTTCAGCTGATCGAGGCCGGTCCGGATCAGGCTCTGCATGGCTTTGACCGCCGCCTCATCGTTGAGAGTTTCCGGCGGCTCGTTGCCGGTATCGCCCCGGTACAGCCGGCTCTTCCATTCGACCCGACTGCCGCTCCCGGCCGCCGTCACTCTTAACACCGCCGAATAGGAGCTGGCCGGCAGCGCCTTGACGTTGTCCTTGGCC
>VEPB01000228.1 GCA_012026715.1 Methylococcaceae bacterium
CCCGCCGTGTTTTACGCGCGCCCCCACGAAATCGACCTGCGCCGCAAGGCCGACGGCGGCAACGGCATCGCCGCCCAAGTGCTCGACATCCGGCGGTTCGGCGGGGTGGTGCGGATCGAGCTGCAGCGCAGTGATGACGGCGGTACCGTGGAAGCGGAGATGAGCCGCTCGGATTTTCTTGAAAACGGGCTGAGCGAAGGCGAGGAAGTGCTGATCCAGCCTCGCCGGCTGCGTGCATTCGGTCAGGCCGAGTGCGCCGATTTTCAAATCTGAGCGCCATGGTTCGGCCAGCGATCAGTGGTGCGGATGATCCTCGCCGTTGGCAGTTCAGTCGAACGTGACGTTGCGCAATCCCCCGTTAGCCCTGCGGGGGGCTGGAAGCGGCAAGCGCGAAGGGTAAATCGATGCTGAATTGGAATGCCGGCGGGCAAGGCTAAGGCAACCGAAGGCAGTTCAACACCGAGCGATTTCCGGAATTTCTCGCGGCCTTGATCGATCAGGCGCCGCGTAAGAATTTTCCGGTCTTCGACGATTTACAGGGTGGTCATTGCGCCAAGCGCGTTACGGAACGGATAGTGGACAAGAAGTGCCTTATTGAAGGGACTTTCTGCCTCCCTATGCCCCAGAGTCCAACCTCGACGAATCAAGACGGCGCCCATCAGGTTTGCCGGGGAATTGCGGAGTGCCGGTTCGGCGCGCAGCCGCGGGAAGTTCCGGGCGTGCGGGCTAACTTAGGCGGCGAGGACCCGGTTGCGTCCGGCATTCTTAGCCCGATACATGGCGCGGTCGGCGCGGCTCAAGAGTTCTTCCACGTCGGTGTCGTCCGCCTGCCGCGTGGCTATCCCGATGGAGGTGGTAAAGCGGAGCGGCGGTTGCGAAGCCACGGTCACTTCCGTGACGTCGATGGCGTGGCGCAGCCGCTCGGCGGCTTCCAGGGCCTCGTCGGTCCCGGCTTCCGGCAGCAGGACGGCGAATTCCTCGCCGCCGAGGCGGCCGATCAGGTCGCCCTCGCGCAAGCTGGTTTGGCAGACTTGCACGAATTTCTGCAGCGCCAGGTCGCCGACTTGGTGTCCATAGCGGTCGTTGAGCGTCTTGAAGTGGTCAAGGTCCAGCAAGAGCACGGACAGTTGGTAGCCGTAGCGGCGCACCCGCGCCCATTCCTGTCTAGCCAGCCTGAGGAAATATCGGCGATTGGCGCAGCCGGTGAGTGCGTCGGTGTGGGCTTCCTGGGCGAGTTTCCGTTCCAGCTCCTTGCGGTCGGTGATGTCTTGAATGACGCCCAACAGTTCGATCATCTCGCGTTCCGTGATGTCATTGAGGGCCCCGATCATTTCCGGCTGTTGGCCGGTGCCTGCCAGGATGACTTCGCCCATGCCATGTACGGCACGGACGCCGCCGTCCGGAAGGACAATCCGGAATTCCAGTTCGAAGCCACCCTCTTCGCGGGCCGCCTGGTCGATGTGGTTTGCCACGCAGGCTCGATCGTCCGGATGGATCACCTGCAAAAGTGCGCCGCGGTTCGGTGCCAATTCTTGGGGGGCATAGCCGAGAATCCGGTAGGTTTCATCGGACCACCTCATGCTATCGCTGGACAGATTCCATTCCCAATGGCCGACGTGCGCGATGGCCTGAGCCATTTTTAGGGTGAATTCGCTTTTGCGCAGAGCCTCTTCGGCGGCTTTGACGCGTTGGAAGGTGCGCGCATTCTGGATTGCCAAACCGCAGGGCCCCGCGACGGAGCGCGCCAGATTGAGATAACGCTCGCGGAACTCCGGGAACATGAAATGGTCAGCGGCCACGATGCCCAGCGTTTCCCCGGACCAGGCGATGCGCAGCAGAAAGCCGGTGCCGGAATTCGTCCAGCCCCAGTCGCGATCCAGTGCGCAGGTTTGCTCCCGCAGGTCCTGCGGGAGCATGGCGGTAACCTGCGCCGTTCCGTTCTCGTAGCGCAGGTAATGGAGCGTCTGGGGGGCGAACAGCATCTGGAACATTTCTTTGATGGCCGCTACGGTTTCCGTCTCATCCTTCAGCTCGGCCAGCTTTCCCAGGAAATCCATGGCGGCGAGATGGTCGGCGCGCTCGCGCGCGTGGCGTTGCTCGCATTCTTGCGCACGCTCCTCCGCTTCCTTTTGGCGCCACTCCGCCACCCGCCGGGCCAGCAGCAAACGGGTATAGTCGATGCCGACGGCAAGCTGGCTCGCGGGAAGTCTCACCGCAGCAGCCAGTTCCGCGAGCTTTCGCCCGGCATCGGCGGCCACGCCGGTGTCCAGCAACAGCAGTTCGCGGGCGAAGTCCTGAAAGAACTCAGCTGCATTGCTCTGACTGAACCCTAGCTTGCGCAAGTTGCCGGGCCAATCGTCGAGCCAACCGGGCGTCATCAGATAGGCGCCTCTGGCGATCGCTTCGGCCACCAGAGCCGGGCCGGCAACCAAGTGGAAGCATTCCGTCTGAGGTAGCACGCGCGTCGTGGGCCAGCCTTCCGGGGGATTCTCAAGCTCCCGCAGGCAGGCGCGCCCGAGTATCCATACTTCGGTGCAGCCTTCTGCAACCAGGGGGCTTAACAGGTCCCACTCCATGGCGGGATGGCCGCAGTGGGCGGGAAAAGATGCGACGGCGATGTCCGGCCAGCCCTCAGCCGCGACTGCGGCCTCGATTTCGAGGCGGAAATTTTCGCAGCACAACAGACAGAGTCTTGGGGCCATGGCGAGGGGAGACGTTATTCGATCCACTCCAAAGGGTAGCGCCCCCAGCGGTCGACGGCGGCACGGATGGCGAGGAGCACCTCGTCCGGCACCTGCCAGGGAATTTCACCATGGTTGTCGGCCAGGATGAAGCCGCCTCCGCGTCCAGCCTTGGCGATGGCTTGTTTCACTTCACGCTCGGCGTCGGCCCCGGTCCAGCGCCGCATTTCGATTCCGTTGAGATTGCCGATCAGGGTGAGCCGCGGCCCCACGGCTGACTTCCAGTCGGCCAGGTCTTCCAGCGTGCTCACGCCCAAGGCTGAGGCGCCGGTAATCACGATGTCATCGGCGATGGCCAGTCCGCGGCCCGAGGCGAGGTGCATCGCCGTCGGTCCCTTGATTTGCGCCAGGGTTGCCATGGCTACCCGATGGCCGGTTTTCAGATAAAGCTCGCGCGGAATGTAAGTGGGGGACGCCAGAGGATCATCATAGCCGATGGCAGTGGCGCCGGCCGCCAACTGGGCGTTGGCCCAGTCCACGCAGAAACGTTGGTTGACCGCCATCAGGCGGGTGAAGCGCTCCGGGTCGCCATAGAGCAGTTCGATGTACTGCTCGAACCCCAGTTGCATGACAGGCAGCGAAAAAGGCGCGATCACCGAACCGACGATGGGAACCGCGTCACCGACCCGGTCTTTCAAACGGCGGATGGCCTCCAGTGTCCGGTTCAGGCCCGCGCAATCCCCCGGGCGCGGCGGTTCCAAGCGGTCGATGTCCTCGCCGCGGCGGAGAACGGGAGCCGCCGCGTTGGGTGGCCCGTCGTCGATGAAGATCGTCTCGCCGCCAAATGCCTCCAGTTCGAGGGCGGCGTAGCAAAACGCATAGAGGCAATCGCTGCGGTATTTTTGCTGGAGACGCAGCTGGCCTTCGGCAATATGTTCGGCGCGGGAGAAATAGTCGCGGATGCTCAACCCCAGTTCCTTGGCGCCGTGCAGGGTGGTGAGGATGAACACCGGTACGCGGTCGGGCTCTTCATGTCCCATGGCCGTGAGGACGCGCTGCATGGGTGTCATCATGATTCTTCCTCCCGCCAACGCCGGACGATGGCAACCGCTTCGGACGCATTGCGTCCCATGGCATCCGCACCCACTTCCTGCCAGAGCTGGCGGTCGAAAAGGAAAGGTGCGCCACCTACAGCGATGCGTATTCGGCTGCCGGCGGCATCCAGCTTTTTTCGCACCGTCTTTACTTTGAGCGCGGCGGGAAGCATCAACGTGGAAATGAGCAGGATCTTTACGTCGTCTGCCCGGACACGTTCCACCAGTTCGTCCACTTCCATGCGGCCGTAATCGAGAACATCGAGACCGCTGGTGCGCAGGGTGGAGAGGACGATGCGCTTGCCGAGCATGTGGTAGTCGCTGAGAACCGCTATCGCCTGGCGTGGCCGGGTTTTCCGCCCCGGGGCGAGCGACGGCAGCGTGCGCTCGACCAGTTCTTCGCAAATCCGGCTGCCCATATAGATTTGCGACAAGGCGACCTGACCCGAACACCACTCATCGCCAAGCTGCGCCATGACAGGTACGATCAACTCTTCGACGACCTGGATCGCCGGTTTAAGAAGAGTTGCTTTCTGGAAAATTGTCTCGACGCGCAGGCGGTCCAACGCCGCCAGGGCGTCGCGGAATTCGCTCGACAATTCGTGCAACCGAGGCCTCCTCTCGCTAAAGTGCGGAATACGGCCAAGAGTCCTGGCAGGCCTGTGTAAACGCGGCTCCGGAGCGACCCGTCTATTCACCGCAGCCGTATTATTCAGGTTAGTTTGCTTCCCCCCGGGGCTCAAGCTTTGGCTTAGCGTTTAGACTCCTCGGTTGTTCCCGATCGCACCATTCCCGACGCGAGGTTTTCGCGTGCGCTGCCGTACAGACGGCAGACGATAGGGGCGCTAAGGTCTCTCCTGACTTGCGGAGCCATTCTCCTAGCAAGTCTGTCGGACTTACATGAACGAGGCGCCCGTACGCGAATATTCGGAGTTCCAACGACGCCGAATGACTCAGAATTCACACAAGATCTGCAAAGCTGGCCAAATTCCGGTCGCTTCGGCCAGTTTTTCGGAAAGTCCGACAGACTCTAGGCGCTGATTACCCAGATGGCACAGACGGCGGTATGCAGCCGGCATCATTCCATCGACCAGCAGCTCTGCCGCTGGCTGCTGCTGAGCCTCGACCGGCTCCCGTCGCAACCGCTCGGCTGACCTGCCGGTCCTATGTGCGCTTGCGTGCAGACCTCTTGGTGTATCTGGGGTAGGATCGATCTGTCCGATCCGGGGTAAAAGGTTGTCTTCTGTCGGGAGAATTGACTGTGAGGTCCGCTCTAGCATTGTATGTTCTGCAATTCTTATGGACAGCCGTATTCTTGACCATGGCTTGTTCCCAACTGGCGCACGCAGGCGTTGACGAGCCGGGATCGGCGCCTGTCCCCGCCCCGGTTCCAGTCATCCAGATCCCCCTCAATGGCCCGATTGGCCCGGCCAGCGCAGACTTCGTCGCGCGTTCCTTGGATCATGCGGCCCGCATCGGATCACCGTTGATCATTCTGCGGATGGATACCCCTGGCGGATTGGACGGAGCCATGCGCGACATCATCAAGCGTATCCTTGCATCGCCCATTCCAGTGGTGACCTACGTCGCCCCCTCCGGTGCCCGAGCCGCCAGCGCCGGCACCTACATCCTGTACGCCAGCCATATTGCGGCCATGGCGCCGGCCACCAATCTCGGAGCCGCTACGCCGATTCAGATACCCATGTCTGGCGGAATGGGAGATGAAGACACCCAGCCCAGGGGCAAGTCCGAGGATAAGAATCCTGACCAGCGGGCGGTCATGGAGCGGAAGGCGATCAACGATGCGGTCGCGTATATCCGTGGCCTGGCCGCTCTGCGCGGACGTAACGCCGATTGGGCGGATCAGGCGGTTAGGGAGTCGGTCAGCCTCCCTGCGGAGGAAGCATTGAAACGGAATGTCATCGACCTGCTGGCCACCGACAGCACCGAGTTGCTGAGCAAGCTGGATGGTCGTTCCGTCAATATCCAGGGTCAATCGTTCAGGCTGAATCTCTCTCGGGCCCGAGTCGAAGTTCTCGAAGCGGATTGGCGCAATCAGTTACTGGCTGCCATCGCCAATCCCAACGTGGCCTACATCCTCTTGATGCTCGGGATTTATGGACTGATGATGGAGTTTTATCACCCCGGCGCAGTGGTTCCTGGCACCCTCGGGACAATCTGCCTGTTGCTGGCGCTCTACGCCTTTCAGGCGCTGTCGATCAACTTCACCGGAATCGCGCTGGTATTTCTGGGATTGGGGCTCATGGTCGCCGAAGCCTTCGTGCCGAGTTTCGGGATACTGGGCATCGGCGGCATGACCGCTTTCGTGTTCGGTTCCATCCTATTCATGGACAGCGGTAGCGAGGGCATCGTCATCCACCCTGCCGTCATCACCTCGTTTACGATCGCCAGCGTGGCGCTCTGCATCATTTTCACCCGTTGGCTGATACGGGTTCGTCGCAAGCCTGTGGTTTCAGGGCGCGAGCAACTCATAGGCGGCCTGGCAAGCGCGCTGGAAGACTTTTCGACGGAGGGGAGGGTCCGGATTCACAGCGAAACCTGGATGGCCCGAACCGACCAAGCCGTCAAGAAAAACCAACGCGTCGTGGTCACCGGGATCGAGGGTCTGACCCTGATCGTTACCCCTTTTCAAAGTAAAGCAGGAGATTGAATCATGTTCACCACTTTAGTCGGCGTTCTTTCCGTAATGCTGATCGCGGTACTCATCAGCGGCATACGAATACTGCGGGAGTATGAGCGCGGCGTGGTCTTTCTGCTGGGCCGGTTCTACAAGGTCAAAGGGCCTGGCTTGATATTCATCGTTCCAGTCGTTCAGCAGATGATCAAGGTTGATCTGCGGACCATCGTCATGGACGTGCCGCCGCAGGATGTTATTTCCCGTGACAACGTGTCGGTCAAAGTCAGCGCCATCGTGTTTTTTCGGGTGATCGATCCGGAAAAGGCCGTGATCCAGGTCGAGCATTTTTACAACGCCACCAGCCAGATGGCGCAAACGACGCTCCGTTCGGTGCTGGGACAGCATGAACTGGATGAAATGCTGTCGGAAAGGGACAAGCTCAACGCCGACATCCAGTCCATCCTGGATCAGCAGACCGAAGCCTGGGGTATCAAGGTTGCCAACGTGGAAATCAAACAGATGGATTTGAACGAAACCATGATCCGGGCGATCGCCCGCCAGGCCGAAGCCGAGCGGGAGCGTCGCGCCAAGGTCATTCATGCGGAAGGCGAACTGCAGGCATCGCAAAGACTGGTGGAGGCCGCACAAACTCTGGCTCAATCGCCCAGAGCCATTCAATTGCGCTATCTGCAAACGCTGACCGAGATTGCCGGCGATAAATCCAACACCATCGTTTTCCCGCTGCCGATGGATCTTCTGGAATCGGTCGGTATTGTGGCGAAGCCAAAATGAGCGTTACCAGCGAAACGACGAGAGACTTTACGGCTAATCGGCCGAATATTCCGATGATACAGCGTTGGCAAATCGGCCCCCGGACATGCGATTGAATATTTCGGAAACGTCATGAAAAACAGGTGGTTATTCCCGTTGTCCGGGAACGGATTTCCGGCAGCTGGAAAATATGAAGAACTGGTTCGCCGGATTGGCCAGGGACACTAAACCGGTGGTGGATACTAAGCCACCTGATGATGGGGACAAGGCAATACGATGCAACCTGCTCTGGTCCATCCTTATTGTGACGAGCGCCCTGTGCAGGTGGATCAACTATCAGGAAACTGTCTAGGTCGAGATTCCATATAGTCAATTCCTTCAATATGTCGATCAGCAAAAAATCGAGGAAGCCCTGGTCACGGACCCGATAGTCTAGCCAGGGCACATGTTGAATTAACAGGCAGATAACCAGGCTGTTGACTTCGCGCGGCAGGGGTCGTAGGTACGAACCTTACACCGCTCACCAATTCTTGAATATTCGCCCAAAGGGCTCGTCGGCTCGGTAAATCGCTCGCGCGACCGTTGGTGAATATCGGATTCAGGAGTTGGTATAACCAACGGCCGCTATCGGATGCGGTAGCACTTAATAACGTCAATCGCCGCAGCTATCCTAGTCTGGCTGATTAAACCACGAATTGAGCCACTCCGTCTCGAAACGACCAATCGATATCGTGGTTTTCGGTGATGGCGATGACGATGTTCGCTGGATTTATGCCGGGGTTTGCCGACAGTTTTTCAGCGACTTTCTGATAGAACGCTTGCTTTGCCTTGTTGGATCGACCTGCCCGCATGACCAGATGCATCATTACGCGATCTCCTTCCCGTGTTTGCAATTGCAGGCATTCAGGATCCAGCTGATGAATGATCTGGTAACGGTCATCTTCCGGAAAGCCCATCGTCTCGATGACCGCCGAATTTATGCCGTCGGCTACAGCCTTGATATATTCGGGGGACTTCCCCTTCAAAATCGAAATGGTCACTAGTGGCATCGGTTTTAATATCCTGATTGCAACTGTTCCAGAGTGAACAGCGGGAAGTATAACGTATCCGACGACGCGTTGGTGGCCCTTCGGCGAGAGCTTTGACTATTGGGGGCCCTGGTATGGTCAACTCCAATTGCAGGCGTTGACTAGGGGCGCATTTGCTTGATGGCGAACAGTAGCCTCAGGTCAAAACAGTTCTCCGGTGTTTGATATCTTGATTCTGCGATGCATGGATGGCTGTTCGGCTTAAGTGCAGGGACTTTGCTGCCGTCAGTTGGAGTTCCGAAAGTTGTCAGAAGCAGTGCAGGTAAGGCCGGTTCGCAAGTTGCGTTTGTTTGATGAGACGTTCGCTGGTATTTGGTGGCATTGTCGTAACGGATCATTGCCGGCGTGCCTGCTGGATCAAATGGACGCGCATCGCTTGGCGGGGCTGGAGGGATGTCGGGAAACGCAAGCGGGGCTTCGGTTCTGGCGGAATCGCAGGAGGATGTTAATGCCGATGGGTCGAGATCAGAGACAATGACCGCTTTATTGGATGGGCTGAATGTTTGATAAGATGGTGGCCGTTCCCTTTGTGAAAGCTGTGATTGTTGGAGTAATTCAAGCCGATGAATAAGTATTTCGTCCTCACGATCGATGTTGAGCCGGACTGTACGCCATCGTGGCGCTATCGCAATCCGTTGAGCTTTCTGGGGGTGAGTAGAGGCCTTGCAAGTATACTTCAACCACTTTTTGAGGAATATCAGATTCGTCCAACGTATCTGATCAATAACGTTGTGCTTGAGGATCATGGAAGTGTCGAGGTCTTTAAAAGCTTCGGTTCCCGCTGTGAGCTCGGTACGCATCTGCACGCTGAATTTGTCGAGCCGGAAAAACAATACTCTGATTATGCCGGAAAGGAAGGTATTGCCAGGCAGTGTCTGTATCCGCCGGAGGTCGAGCGGGCCAAGCTGGAAAGCATCACAAGAATGTTCGTTGATGCGTTTGGATATGCTCCGACGTCCTTTCGGGCTGGACGTTTCAGTGCTCAGGGAAATACCATTCATTGTCTCAAGGAACTTGGGTATCTGGTGGATACCAGCGTTACTCCTCATGTGTTGTGGGAGGATGATGACCAACCCTTGGCAATCGATTTTCGGGGTGCTCCCGAGCAGCCGTATTTTCCACGGGAGGGTTCAATAACGGCTATAGGCAAAAATAACGGATTGTTGGAAGTGCCGGTATCGATAGTATTATTGTATCCCTGGCTGTTGAAGCGTTGGCAATTACGGCCGTTGCGTAAATGCCTGCGCAAGCAGGCAGTGTGGTTGCGCCCGGGAAACTGCCAGTTTGAGGACATGAGGCGATTGACGGAAAATTATTCGAGGCGCTATGGGGGGCAGGATAATGTCGTATTTAACATGATGTTTCATAACGTGGAGGTTCTTCCTGAATTCAGTCCCTATGTTCTTAATGATCAGGACAGTCATCAGTATCTTGATACCCTGAGGCGATATTTTGAATATCTCAATGCGGAAGGAATAAAGAGTCTGACTCTATCGGAGTTCTACGATGTTCATTGCGGTGGCCGAAAAGACAATCCGGCCACGAAATACGCGAAATAACAGAGGAGCCGATTCCGTCGGCCTGGTCTCGATACGCCCGACCACTAGGGGGCGGAGTGTCCGCTTTCTTGTGCCGCTGGGGGCCACGATAGACCGAGCAAGGTTGTGGTGCAGCGGTGGCTGCC
>VEPB01000045.1 GCA_012026715.1 Methylococcaceae bacterium
CACTGCCGCGGCGAGTTTGAACTGATCGTCACCCTGAACCTGCCGGAACCTCCGCCGCTCAGTGGCTTGCCGTTCCCCGTCCGGCTGGTCGAAAACGCAATCCCCAAAGGCTTCGGCGAGAACCACAACGCCGCCTTCCGTCTGGCGCGAGGGGAATATTTCTGCGTTCTCAACCCCGACATCCGGCTGACCTGCGATCCTTTCCCCGACCTCATCGCCCGGCTGGAGGCGAGCGCCCGTCCCGGCGTCATCGCGCCGCGGGTGGTCTCCCCCGGCGGCGAACTGGAAGACAGCGCCCGGCCTTTCCCAAGCCCGGTTTCGATCGTCGCCAAGGCACTGGGCCACAATCCGGACCGCGACCGCCTGGGCGTCCGGCTCAACGACGACGCGCTGGCGGTGGATTGGGTCGCCGGCATGTTCATGCTGTTTCCCCGCGCCGTGTTTGCCGAACTGGGTGGCTTCGACGAGCGATATTTTCTGTATTATGAGGACGTGGACCTGTGCTCCCGGCTGCAGGCCATGGGCCGGGACGTACGCGTATCCGGCGCGGTTTCGGTGATCCACGACGCCCGTCGGGAAAGCCACCGCAACCTGCGCTACCTGCGCTGGCATCTCACCAGCATGCTGCGTTTTTTCATCTTCCACTTCCTGCGCCGACTGAAACCGTCACCATGAACAAAGCCTTTTGCATCGCCCTGCTCGCCTTCGCCCCGATCCTCGTCCAGGCGGCCGAGACGGCGCCGACGGTGCGTTTCGGCGTCCTCGCCTTCGGCACGGTCAACTGGGAACTGGCCGCCATCCACAACGAAGGGCTCGATAAGAAGTACGGGGTGGAGGGCAAGGAGCAGGTGCTGGCGGGACCGGATGCTGGCAAGATCGGGCTCAAGGCCGGCAGCCTGGACGTCATCGCCAGCGACTGGATCTGGGTCGCCAGCCAGCATTCGACCGGGGCCGACTATCGCTTCATCCCCTATTCCACCCATGCCGGCGCTCTGATCGTGCGAGCCGACGGCGGCATCGGGACCCTGGCCGATCTCAAGGGCAAGAAGCTGGGCGTGGTCGGCGGCGCCCTGGACAAGAACTGGGTCTTGCTGCGGACCTACGCCAAGGAGCATGCGGGCGTCGATCTGGAGCACTCCGCTGAAACCGTATTCGGCGCCCCGCCCCTGCTGAGCCGGGAAATGGCCACGGGCAAGCTGGATGCGCTGCTGACCTTCTGGAATCACGCCGCCAAGCTGGAGCAGCAGGGATTCCGGCGCCTATTGGACGGCCGGGAAATTGTGGGCGGATTGGGCGTGAAGGAACCGCTGGCCAACCTGGGCTATGTGTTCAAGCAATCCTGGGCGGAGCAGAATCCCAAGGCGTTGGAGGGACTGTTGAAGGCGTCGCAAGAAGCCCGCCGGCTGCTGTGCGATTCCGATGCCGCCTGGGCGAAGGTCGCGCCGCTGACCCAGGAGACCGACCCCGGACTGGTCCGCCGCTTGCGCGCCGAATATTGCGGCGGCATCGCCCACAACTGGACCAGCGCCGATACCGAAGCGGCCGCGCGGGTCTACGGCCTGCTCAAGACCCACGGCGGCGACCAACTCACGGGCAAGGCCGACAGCCTGCCCCGCGCCATCTTCTGGTCCGGCCCGGCGCCGTAACCGCCCCGGACATCAAGCCAACCCCTCGACCCAGCGGATCAGGGACTCGGCATCCATGGCCCCGGACTGCCGCGCCACCTCGCGCCCACCGCGGAACAGGATCAGGGTGGGAATGCTGCGGATGCCGAACTGGCCAGCTATCTCCGGATATTCCTCGGTGTTCAGCTTGGCCAGGCGGAAGCGCGGCTCCAGCCGCTCGGCGGCGCGCTTGAAGTGGGGGGCCATGGACCGGCAGGGACCGCACCAGGGCGCCCAGAAGTCTACCAGCACCGGGATGTCGCTACGGCCAATGTGGGTCGCGAAAGCGCTCCCGTCCAGTTC
>VEPB01000526.1 GCA_012026715.1 Methylococcaceae bacterium
GAAGTTCCATAGCAGAGGCTAAGATTGGCTACGGGCTGTTCGCTGCAAGGGATCGAGGCAGAGGATTCGAACCGGATGAGTTTTGCGCCAGGATAACGGCCGGCAAGTTGCAGAATAGGGTCGTCAGAGTTGACGACAGATCTGATCCAAGCAATGGGATTCGAAGTTTGGGTATGCTTAATATTGAAGCTGTCGGCGGTTTCGGCTTGGTTGGTTAGCAGGTAATACAGCCATTTATGTTCCGCAGCTTCGAAGCGCAGCTCAAAATTCAAGGGTTCATTCTCGGGATTCGTGAACGCGGCGGTCAGAGCTATTCGATTGCCTGCGCAATAGGAGAAGTTAATAACCTCGTAGGGTGCCCCGTCGTTTTTGTGCAAACTCGCTGTTGTTGACCGTGTAATGGTTTGGAAGTGCGGTGGCGGGTTAACGAGCTCCAAGGTAATGGTGGATTCTCCGGTAAACGGAATGAATGGAGCGCCCGTTTGCCCTAATTCAACCATGATACGGACTATGCCGCCCGTTGCCTTGTAGCTGCAACGATGCCGGCGTAAAAGTCTCGCGGTATCTTCTGCAGGTTGGATTTGAAAGTCACTGCAGTAGCCCGACCGATAATAGGGATGCCTCACGCGAAAGCTCATGAGGACTCCATAGTTCATGACTGCCGCCCCAGCGCGATTTCGATTGTGCTGGTCGCTCTCAAATCGAGCTGGGTGGAATCGTCGTCCAGGATCAGGAACGTTCTGATCCGGTACGCGATGCACGGGAGCAGCGCCGATCGAAAGCCGCCCCATATTTCATTGAGCTCGGAGAAGGTTAAGCTGATGAGTTCGATGGTAAAAGGATGCGCTATCCCAGCCAGTTGGGGCGCGGCAATTTCGTCGAAATAACGGTGAGTCTGAAAATATTTAATAATGTGCGAAAGATTTTGGACGCCCTGTTTGTAATCCTTGAATCGAGCCACGAATAGGCAATGCAGATTCAGGTTGACTTCCGGGGTGACGCCGCTAACGTCGCCAGTTCCAAAGCCCCGGCGATAGGGGTCCGGGTTGCGAATGATCCGTTCCTCCTCGATATTGAGGAGCACGATGGATATGCAATTCAGCTTGAAATTGACATGCTCCGTTGATTGGTCCAATTCGAGAAAGCACACCTTTCGTTCCATGACGCTGCCAGGGGTGTCGGTAGACAATGAAATCAGATACTCGTCCAACCGATCCCGGATAAATTCTAATACGTCACCGATCATGGATTTCCCGATTTGTAGACATAACGCTTAGCAGTGTTTCCTTTCAGTTTATTGGGACCTTTTCGGATCGGTCGCAGGCAGTTCGTGAATCCGGTGTTTCGATTATCACGACCCGCTTCAGCTGTCGTCTTGCAAAATCGCTACGGGCTTCCCGTGCTTCGGCAGCGGTTTCGTGTTTCCTGCAATTTCAAACCGACAATATTTATTTCTGGTCTTGCGGGCGTCTGTTTTACTGTCTTTAGGACAGTCTGAGGGTGAGGGGCAATGCGGTTAAGTTGAGCCGTCATTCCGGCACGGACTGCCGGAATCCAGATCACAGGGAGGTGTTAGGCCGAGACCCTCCTTGGCCTCTGGACCCCGACATTCCCGCCCGGGGTGACGAGGCAGTCCTTAACTTAACGTCATTGGGGTGAGGGCTGGTTCAGCGGAGAGTGTTCGATCTTGAGATCAACGAATGCAACGGGCAGACCCGTGCCGCAGCGTTGCTGGAAGGTGGCAAGAAGCGCCATGGCGGCGCCAGGAGGGGTCGGATTGCGGGCGGGGAGCGACGGTCCCCGGGCACGGCGTCGCCGTTAAGTTAAGCCGTCATTTCGGCATGGACTGCCGGAATCCAGTTCACATGGACGCGAGATGCTCACGCCATCCCTGGGGTCTGGACCCCCGAAATTCCTGCTGGGGCACGTTTTTCCTTTTTCCGTAATTTTACGGCATTTCCGGGCACGCGCCCGGCACCGGTCTCGCCGTTCAGTCCGATGGGTCAGCTATATGGCCGCAAGACTGAGCGCCGGGGCGGTGGAGCGAGGTTCCGGGCTGTTCCCGGACGCTCATCCTTTTTACCCAATCGGTTGCTGAAGCCGGATCAGCGGGTCCGTCAAACGAACCGATTGATGTCGATCTTCCAATGGTCCGGGTTCTCAACGCTCACGATCCGGTCGGAGTTTCCCGGTTTCGCCAGGTCGATCTCGAAGGGGGTGACCCGGGTTCCGGTGAGGGCGTCGAACACCGCCGTGAGGCGGGGACGAAGCAGTTGGTCGGGCGATTGCTCGACGACCACCGCCAGCACGCCGCTCTCCAGGCGCACCAGGCTGCCCACCGGATAGATGCCGATGGCCCGGATGAAGTAGCTGGGGAGGTCCGGTGCGAACTGGCGGTTGCTGGACTCCAGCAGCTGCCGCATGGTGGCGGACGGTTCCTTGGCCGGATGGTAGCTGCGATCCGAGGTGATGGCGTCATAGACGTCGACGATGGCCGCCAGCTGCCCGTGAACGGAGATTTCCTCGCCACGCAGCTGCAGCGGATAGCCGGTTCCGTCGAAGCGCTCATGGTGTTGCGCCACGACTTCCAGTACGGCCGGAGACAGGCCCCGGCTGGCATCCAACAGGTCGCAGCTGAACTCGACATGCCGACGCATCAGGGCCAGTTCCTGGGCGTCCAGGCTGGCCGGCTTGTTGAGGATTTTCAGGGGAATCTTCTGCTTGCCGATATCGTGCAGCAGTCCCCCCATGCCGACCTGTTCCATCAGCTCCCGATCCAGCTTCATTTCCCTGCCGAAGGCGATCAGCAGGGTGGCTGTGGCGACGCTGTGCTGGAAGGTGTATTGGTCGGCCTGCTTCAGCCGCGCCGCATGGAGCATGGCGTCCGGATTGCGCAGGATGGAGCCGACCATGGCGCTCACGACGGGGCGCATCTGATGGAGCTCCAGCTGTTTGCCGAAGCGCGCGCTCCGCATCAGGGAATCGACCAGCGCCAGCGCCTGCCGGTAAATGGCCTTGGCCTTGGCCAGCTCGGCTGCCAGGGGGAGCCGTACCGGCGACGTGGCCCGATCGACTTCGGGCCAGGGCGCATGCGGTTCGGCGGCGTCCGTCAGTGGCGCGATGGATGGCGCCAGATCCTCCCCCAGTTCGGTGTCGATGTAGACTTCCCGGATGCCCAGCTCCGCGATGCGGTGGATGTCCCGCTCGGACCTGATCGGAAAGCGGTAGGACAGAAAGCTGTGCTGCGGCCAGCTGCAGTTCAGGTCGTGGACGAACATGCCGGGCCGAAGCGCGGCGACATCGATTTTCTTGATCATGGTCGGCAGGTTCGCTCTGTTCCGTGTGTATCCGGTGCGTCCCTGCACAGTCTAGTCACAACTCGACCGGAAAATCGCTCACTGCTGCGCCTGCCAGCCCTGGTCGAATGAAGCGCTTTCCATCCAGGGTTCGGGGGATCGGCGCAGATCCAGGGTGCGGGGATAGTCCGGATTGAGCCCCTCCCGTTTGATGTGCAAGGGTCCCGGGGTGTGGCCATGCTTCCAGAACCGGGCGTAGCGCCGGGCTTCGGCTTCGTTGGCGTTGACCGGAAAGGTATCGTAGTTGCGGCCGCCGGGATGGACCACGTGGTAGGTGCAGCCGCCGATGGAACGGCCCGACCAGGTGTCCACCAGGTCGAACACCAGGGGCGAATGAACGCCGATGGTGGGGTGCAGCGCCGAAGGGGGCGACCAGGCGCGATAGCGCACCCCGGCGACGAACTCGCCGCGCACCCCGGTGGCGGTTAAAGGCAGCGGCCGGCCATTGCAGGTGACCCGGTGGCGGGCATCGTTCATGTGGCGCACCTTGACCTGCAGCCGCTCCAGGCTGGAATCCACGTAGCGCGCGGTGCCGCTGCTGGCGGCCTCTTCCCCCAGCACGTGCCAGGGCTCGATGGCCTGGCGCAGTTCGATCTCGATGTCCTGATAGACCACGGTACCGTAGCGGGGGAAGCGGAATTCCACGAACGGCGCGAACCAGTCGAACTGGAACGGGTAGCCGGCTTTCTGCAGGTCCAGCACCACGTCGCGGAGGTCTGCGATCACGTAATGGGGCAGCATGAATTTGTCGTGGAGTTCGGTGCCCCAGCGGATCAGTCCACCGCGATAAGGCTCGCGCCAGAACCGGGCCACCAGCGCCCGCAGCAACAGCATTTGCAGCAGGCTCATCCGGGCATGGGGCGGCATCTCGAAGCCGCGGAACTCCAGCAGCCCCAGCCGGCCGGAAGCACTATCCGGCGAGTACAGCTTGTCGATGCAGAATTCGGCGCGGTGGGTGTTGCCAGACAGGTCCACCAGCAGGTTCCGCAGCAGCCGGTCCACCAGCCAGGGCTGAACGGTTTCTTCGCCGGGCCGGAGTTTCTCCTGCAGTTGCTGGAAGGCGATTTCCAGTTCGTAGGCGCTTTCGTGGCGGGCTTCGTCCACCCGTGGCGCCTGGCTGGTAGGGCCGATGAAAAGACCCGAGAACAAATAGGACAGGGCCGGGTGGTTCTGCCAATAGCTCACCAGGCTCATCAACAGGTCGGGACGGCGCAGCAGGGGGGAATCGGCGGGCGTCGCTCCCCCCAGGGTGACGTGGTTGCCGCCACCGGTGCCGGTGTGGCGGCCGTCCAGCATGAACTTTTCGGTGCCGAGCCGGGCCAGACGAGCCTCTTCGTAGAGGGTTTGGGTGTTGTTGACCAGTTCCTTCCAGGTGGCGGCGGGATGGATGTTGACCTCGATGACGCCGGGGTCTGGAGTGATCTTGAACTCCGCCAGGCGGGGGTCGGAAGGCGGCGGGTAGCCTTCCAGCCGGATGGAAATCCCGCAGTCGGTGGCCGCCTGTTCCAGCGCGGCGATCAGTTCCACCCAGTCCTCCAGCAACGGCACCGGCGGCAGGAAGACATGGATCACGCCGTCGCGCAGTTCCACCGCCAAGGCGGTATGGACGATTTCGCGGGGATCGTAGTCTTTCTTGGGCGCGGCCTTGCGGCGTTGGGGCGTGCCTCCCTCGGGCAGATCGAGACGTTCGTCGAAAGGGTCCCGTTCAAAATCGGTTTCCATGTCCTCGGGGGCTATCCAGGGTAGGGACGAGAGCGGCAGCCGCAATCCCAGGGGCGAGTCGCCGGGAATCAGGTACAGGTGCTCGCGCCGCAGCGGCCAGCGCGAGGATCGCCAGCCCCCCGATTTGCGTCCGCCCTTGCGGGGCAAGGGCTTGATCGGCAACACATAGCCCTTGGGTTTCCCCAGGCCCCGTTCCAGCAGCCGCGCCAGCCGCAGGCGCTCGTCCGGATCCTTGAGGTCGGCGCTCAGGGGGTCGAATCCCTCCGGCCAACGCGATTCCTGATCGAGGGCCTGGGCCACGTCCTCGTAAGCCGGGATCACGAAGCGGGGCGATAAGCCCAGTATTGCGGCGACGGTAGCAGCAAACTCGCGCGCAGTCTTGGGCGAGGCTTCGCGCTCCACCGTCGGCGTTCCCCCTGAATCCCTGACGTGGGCATTTTTCCACAGCGGCTTGCCGTCGCGCCGCCAGTAGCAGGCCAGGGCCCAGCGCGGCAAGGGCTCGCCCGGATACCACTTGCCCTGTCCGAAATGCAGCACGGCGCCGGGCGCGACGCGCCGCTGCAGCCGCAGCAGCAAGTCGCCGGCCAGCGCCCGCTTGGCCGGGGAGAGGGCGGTGAAATTCCATTCCGGGCCTTCCATGTCGTCGATCGAGACGAAGGTGGGCTCGCCGCCCATGGTCAGCCGCACGTCGCCTTTCTTCAACTCCTTGTCCACGGTGTGTCCCAGGTCGAGAATGGCCTGCCACTGGGCTTCGGTGTAGGGCAGGGTGACCCGCGGATCCTCGTGGATGCGGGTCACCGACATGGCGAAGTCCAGATGGGATTCGCAGATGCCGGTGGCGCCCACCACCGGCGCGGCGGTGGCCGGCGAGGCCGTGCAGGCCAGGGGAATATGGCCTTCGCCGGCCAGCAGACCGGAGGTCGGGGCGAGGCCGACCCAGCCGGCGCCCGGCACGTAGACCTCGGTCCAGGCGTGGAGATCGGTGAAGTCCGCCTCCGGGCCGGCGGGGCCTTCCAGCGGTTTGACATCGGCGGTGAGCTGGATCAGGTAGCCGGACACGAAGCGCGCCGCGAACCCGAGGTGCCGCGCCAGATGGACCAGCAGCCAGGCGGAATCGCGGCAAGAGCCCCGAGCCAGTTCCAGGGTCTGCTCCGGCGCCTGCACCCCGGTTTCCAGGCGCACCACGTAGCCGATGTCCTCCTTCAGGCGCCGGTTCAGTTCCACCAGCAGGTCGATGGTGCGCAATCCCGGCCGCAAGACTTCGCCCCGAACGCGGTCCAGCCAGGCCTGGAACAGCGGTCCTTGCCGGTCCATGCCGCAAAACGGCGCCAGTTCCCCACCGACCGTGTCCGGGTAGGCAAAGGGGTAGTCCACCGCATCCTCGTCGACGAAGAAGTCGAAGGGGTTGATGACCGTCATCTCGGCGATCAGGTCCACCTCGATCTCCAGACTGGCGGCCGGTTCGGGGAATACCAGCCGAGCCACCCAGTTCCCGGCCACGTCCTGCTGCCAGTTGATGAAGTGGTTGGCGGGCGCCACCCGCAGGGAATAACCGGATACCGGGGTGCGGCAATGGGCCGCCGGCCGCAGCCTGATTTCGTGAGGCCATAGCTTCACCGGCCGGTCGAAGCGGTAGGAGGTGCGGTGGTTGAGGGCGACGCGGATGGTCATTGGAAGTTAGTCACTGCTGAACGACGGAGAGGTGTGCGCACTGCGGGTCGATGCTAAATCCCCCCGCCCCAATCCAGACTCGGCAAGTCGGCAAACGCCCGCCTCACCCCTTCACCCCATTGCTGGCGCAGCGCATTCATGTACGGATCGTGTTCGTCGAAGCGGCGGAGATGGGTCAGCCGCAGGCTGTCGCGGTCGTAGCACACCAGATCCACCGGCAACCCTACCGATAGGTTGGAGCGCATGGTGGAGTCGAACGACACCAGCACGCACTTGACGGCGTCGTCCAGGGTGGTGCCGGCGGTGATGACCCGGTCAATGATGGGTTTGCCGTATTTCACCTCGCCAATCTGGAAATAGGGGGTTTCCGGGGTGGCCTCGATGAAATTCCCCTCCGAGTAAACCAAAAACAGCCGCTGTTGTTCCCCGGCGATCTGGCCTCCCAGGATGAAATTGGCGCCGGCGGCCACATTGCTGCTCATCAGGTAGGGGCCGTCTTTTCCGCGCACTTCGCGGAGGGCATTGCCCACCAATTCGGCCACCTCCCACATGGAGGCCACGTTCATCAGGCTGTGGCGGAGGTCGCCGTGGCGGATGTCCTGCTCCAGATGGTTGAGGGTCGCCTGGGTCACCGCCAGGTTGCCGGAATTGACGATGACGATGACCCGCTCGCCGGGTCGTTCGAAGGTCCTCATCTTGCGGAAGGTGGAGATGTTGTCCACCCCCGCGTTGGTACGGGAATCCGACGCCAGCACCATGCCGGCGTCGATCATCACCCCTGCACAATAAGTCATGGTCTGGGTGTCAGCGTATGGGCAAAAGCCGAAACGTACTGCAAGCCGGCGCTGTCGGCAACTCTAGTCTTCTGCCGGCCAGAAGTAGGTGGAGTTGACCAGTTCGCCGATCCCGTGCAACCGCGAGACCACGCTGGTGAGGTATTCGTGCAACCCCAGTCCGATGATGTCGTCGATGCGGCCGTAGCGCAGCTCGGCCTCGAACAGCCCGACGCAACGCTGCAGCTCGGCAGCCCGCGGGCTGTTGATGGCCTGGACCTGGGAATGCACCTCGTCGATGCAGGCCCGCAGGGAGCGCGGCATGTCGGCGCACAACAGCAGCAGTTCGGCGACTCGCTTGGGCGTGATCAGGTCGTGGTAAACGGCCCGGTAGGATTGGAAGGCCGAGACCGAGCGCAGCAGCGCGCCCCACTGGTAATAATCCGCCGCCCCGCCCACGTCCCCCAGGCTGGGCAGCAGCACGTGATACTTCACGTCGAGGATGCGGGCGGTGTTGTCGGCCCGTTCCAGGAAGGTGCCGAGCCGGATGAAGCCGAAGGCGTCGCCTCGCAGCAAGGTGCCGTAGGTGATGCCGCGGGACAGATGGGAGCGTTCCTTCACCCACTCGAAGAAATTGGAGATGCCGTCCGACGGTATCCCGGTTTCCCGGGTTTTCTTCATGTCCAGCCAGGTGGCGTTGAGCGCTTCCCACATCTCCACCGTCACCGTGTCGCGCTCGGCGCGGGCGTTTTCCCGGGCATTGCGGATGCTGTTGAAGATGGAGGAGGGGTTGCGCTCGTCCAAGGCCATGAAGCGCACCACGTTGTCGGCGCTGGGGCCCGGATAAAGCTCGGCGAATTCCCGGTGCAGGCCGCTGATGGAGAGGATGGCGCTCCACTCCTGGTTGGGCTCGATGGTGCCCTGCTTCAGCAGCGACATGCGGTAGGTGACATCCAGCATGCGAGCGGTATTTTCCGCCCGCTCCATGCTGCGGCCCATCCAATAGAGGTGATCGGCGGTGGAGGACAGCATGTCAGTACCCCAGCACCCAGGTATCCTTGGTACCTCCGCCTTGGGAGGAGTTCACCACCAGCGAGCCCTCCTTGAGCGCGACGCGGGTCAAGCCACCCGGCACCATGTTGATCTGCGTCCCCGACAGCACGAAAGGCCGCAGGTCAATGTGGCGCGGCGCCACCCCGCTTTCCACGAAGGTGGGGCAGGTGGACAAGGCCAGGGTGGGCTGAGCGATGTAGTTGTCCGGGTCGGCGATGATCTTGTCGCGGAACAATCGAATTTCCTCCTTGGAGGCGGTCGGCCCCACCAGCATGCCATAGCCGCCGGAACCCTGGACTTCCTTCACCACCAGTTCCGGCAAGTGGTCCATGACGTAGCGCAGCTCCTCGGGCTTGCGCAACTGCCAGGTCGGGACGTTGGCAATGATGGGTTCCTCGCCGCAGTAGAAGCGGATCATGTCGGGGACATGGATGTACATGGACTTGTCGTCGGCGATGCCGGTGCCGACCGCGTTGGCCAGGGTCACCCGGCCGTGGCGGTAGCACTCGAACAGTCCCGGCACCCCCAGTACCGAATCGGGCCGGAACGCCAGCGGATCGAGGAAATCGTCGTCGATTCGGCGGTAGATCACGTCCACCCGATGGGCACCCTGGGTGGTTCGCATGTAGACCCGGCCTTCCCGCACGAACAAATCGTTGCCCTGGACCAGTTCCACCCCCATCTGCTGGGCCAGGAAGGCATGCTCAAAATAGGCGCTGTTGAACTGCCCCGGCGTCAGCACCACCACACAGGGATCGACCACGCCGGCAGGCGCCACCGAACGCAGGTTCTCCAGCAGCAGGTCGGGGTAATGGTCCACCGGCAGGATGGCCTGGCTGGCGAACAGTTCGGGGAACAGCCGCATCATCATCTTGCGGTTCTCCAGCATGTAGGAGACCCCGGAGGGCGGTCGCAGGTTGTCCTCCAGCACGTAGTACTCGCCCGCCTCCGCCCGGACGATGTCCACTCCCGCCACGTGGCAGTAGATGTGGCCCGGCAGGTCGACCCCGACCATCTCGCGACGAAACAACTTGTTGCCCAGGACCTTTTCAGCCGGAATCTTGCCAGCCTTGAGAATTTCCTGATCGTGGTAGATGTCGTGGAGGAAGGCGTTGAGGGCGCTCACCCGCTGCTTGAGGCCCGCTTCCAGCCGTTGCCACTCGGCGGCGGGGATGATGCGGGGCACGATGTCGAAGGGTATCAGCCGTTCCTGGCCCTCCTCGGCCCCGTAGACGGCGAAGGTGCTGCCGACCCGGTGGAAGGCGAGGTCGGCCTCGGCCCGCTTGCGTTCGATCACGTCCGATTCGGTGGTGTCCAGCCATTGGGCGAAGGCGGCGTAATGAGTGCGCGGCTGGCTGGGCAATTCGAGCATTTCATCGTAGATCTGGGCCATGAGCGCTCCGCTGTGGGTTTGTGAACTCATTTGCAGGACTCGTGCCGGCGCCGTGGGCCAGGCCGAAAACACCGCCTTTGTGATACTTAATCTGGAATATACGCGGCCTGTCGCCGGTTCGTGCTCCAGGCTGGTGCGCTGACCGCTTCCATTTGAGGCAAACGGACCGGCCGGCGGTGGCCGGATGGCGGTCGGAGCGGCGTTCAGATTGAACTATCCTTTTCGAGTACCTCTTCACAATCGGCGCGCCGGCTTTCGACTACGCCCTCCCACGCATCACGCTGGAGATACCACAATGATGGGATCCTCGCCCAAAGACATGACCCGCCCCGCCGACCTGGCCAAGCACGGCAAAGGGACCGGCCCGGTTCGACTGCAACGTCCTCTTTACCTTGATCTGCTGCCGCCCTGCAACAACGCCTGTCCCGCCGGGGAGAACATCCAGGCCTGGTTGGCTCTGGCCCAGGCCGGCCAGTACGAACGGGCCTGGCGCGAACTCACCCGCAACAACCCGCTGCCGGCGGTCCATGGCCGGGTGTGCTACCACCCGTGCGAATCCCAGTGTAACCGCAAGCAGGTGGACAGTCCGGTGAGCATCCATGCGGTAGAACGCTTCCTGGGCGATTTGGCCCTGCAGGAAGGCTGGGCCTTTCAGCCCGAACAGGCGCCCAGCGGCCGGCGGGTGCTGGTGGTGGGGGCGGGGCCCAGCGGCCTTTCGGCGGCCTACCATCTGGCCATGCTCGGTCATCGGGTGGAAATTCGCGAGGCCGGACCGGTCGCGGGCGGCATGATGCATTTCGGCATCCCGGCCTACCGGCTGCCGCGGCAGGAGTTGGAGCTGGAGATTCGCCGCATCCAGAACCTGGGTGTCAAGATCACGCTCAACCACAAGGTGCAGGACGTCTTGGCGGAGAAGGAAGGCGGCGGTTTTGACGCGGTGTTCGTGGCGGTCGGCGCCCATCTCAGCAAGCGGGTGGAGATTCCTGCGCGTGATGCCGGCAAGATCCTCGACGCGGTCGCCTTCCTGCGCCAGGCCTCGGCCGGCGAGGCGCCGACCCTGGGGCGGCGGGTGGCGATCTACGGCGGCGGCAATACCGCCATGGATGCCGCCCGCACCGCCAAGCGACTGGGAGCGGAGGAGGCGCTGATCATCTACCGGCGCGACCGGGAACACATGCCGGCCCATTCCTTCGAGGCCGACGAGGCCATGGAGGAGGGGGTCAAGATCAACTGGTTGCGTTCCATCAAGGAGATCGACCAGACCCGCATCCAGGTCGAGGTGATGAAGATCAACGAAGACGGCTATCCGGAGCCCACCGGCCGGTTCGAGACGCTGGAGGCCGACGCCCTGATCCTGGCGTTGGGCCAGGATACCGACTCCGGCTTTCTGAAGGCCGTGGCCGACATCGAATTCAAGCGGGACGGCACGGTGATCGTCGACGCTAACATGATGACCGGCCATGCGGGCATCTTCGCCGGGGGCGACATGGTGCCCAGCGAACGCACGGTGACGGTGGCGGTGGGGCACGGCAAAAAAGCGGCACGCCACATCGACGCCTATCTTCGCGGCGTCGAATACGCGAAAGGACCCAAACACGACCTGGTGGGATTCGACAAGCTGCATCTTTGGTACTTGGCGGACGCCCAGCAGCGGCTGCAGCGTTCCCTCGACGTGGACAAGCGCGCCTACGGCTTCGACGAGGTGGTTCAGGGGCTCGGCGAGGCGGAAGCGGTGTTTGAGGCCAAGCGCTGCTTCTCCTGCGGCAACTGTTTCGAATGCGACGGCTGTTACGGCAGTTGCCCCGCGCAGGCCATCGTCAAGCTCGGCCCCGGCAATCGCTACCGCTACGACTACAGTCGCTGCACCGGTTGCGCCGTGTGCTTCGAGCAATGTCCCTGTCATGCCATCGAAATGATCCCGGAGCCGGAGGTTTAATCCATGAACGCGGCCAAGGTTACCACCCTGGAAGGCAACGAGGCGGTCGCTTACATCGCCTATCGCATCAACGAAATTTGCGCCATCTATCCCATTACCCCCTCGTCCACCATGGCTGAACTGGCGGACCAGTGGGCCTCGGAGGGCAAGACCAACATCTGGGGCAACGTGCCCCTGGTGGTGGAGATGCAGAGCGAGGGCGGCGCCGCCGGAGCGGTGCACGGCGCACTGCAGACCGGCGCGCTGACCACCTCGTTCACCGCGTCGCAGGGTCTGCTGCTGATGATCCCCAACATGTACAAGATCGCCGGCGAGCTGACGCCGATGGTGCTGCACGTGGCGGCGCGGTCACTGGCCGCCCAGGGGCTGTCCATCTTCGGTGTCCATTCCGACGTGGCGGCGGTGCGCAACACCGGCTTCGCCCAGCTGGGCTCCAGCTCGGTGCAGGAAGCCCACGACCTGGCCTTGCTGGCCCAGATCGCCAGCCTGGAATCCCGGATTCCCTTCGTCCATTTCTTCGACGGCTTCCGCACCTCCCACGAGGTCAACAAGCTCAGCCTGATCTCGGACGCGCAGATCCGGGAAATGCTGGATGCCGAGCTGATTCGCGCCCACCGCGACCGCGGCCTCAACCCGGACAAGCCTTTTATCCGCGGCACCGCGCAAAACCCGGACGTGTATTTCCAGGGACGGGAAACCGTCAATCCGTTCTATGCGCGGCTACCGGCCATCCTGCAAGCCGCCATGGACCGTTTCGCATCCCTGACCGGACGGCAGTACCGCCTGTGCGAATACTTTGGTCATCCGCAAGCGGAACGGGTGGCCGTGATCATCGGCTCCGGCGGTCAGACCTTGCAAGAGACCGTCGATTACCTGCAGCGGCAGGGCGAGAACGTGGGCGTGGTGTTGGTGCGGCTGTGCCTGCCGCTGCCTGCCGAGGCGTTCCTGGCGGCGTTGCCGCGGAGCGTTAAATCGGTCGCCGTGCTGGACCGGACCAAGCTGCCCGGATCGGTGGGCGAGCCCCTCTACAGCGACGTGGTTGCCGTTCTGGCGGAAGCTTGGAGCAGTGGGGGGCTGGCCGCGCTGCCGCGTATCGTCGGCGGTCGCTACGGCCTGTCATCCAAGGAATTCACCCCGGCCATGGCCAAGGCGGTGTTGGACGAACTCAAAAAGGAAAACCCCAAGAATCACTTCACCGTGGGCATCAAGGACGATGTTTCCCACACCAGCCTGGACTACGACCCTGATTTCGACATCGAGCCGGACGAGGTGGTGCGCGCCCTGTTCCTCGGTCTCGGCGCCGACGGAACGGTGGGCGCCAACAAAAACAGCATCAAGATCATCGGCGAGTCGACTCCGCTTTATGCCCAGGGCTATTTCGTCTATGACTCCAAGAAGTCAGGTTCCCGCACCGTGTCGCACGTCCGGTTTGGTCCCAACCCGATCCAGTCGCCCTATTTGATCCGTTCCGCCAGCTTCATCGGCTGTCACCAGTTCAACTTCGTGGAAAAGATGGACGTGCTGGAATTCGCCAAGCCGGGCGCGACCTTTCTGCTGGACAGCCCTTATGGGCCTGACGAGGTGTGGGACAAACTCCCCAGCGCCTTGCAGCGCGAGCTCATCGACAAGCACATCGCCTTTTACGTGATCGCCGCATCCAAGGTCGCCCGGGAAACCGGCATGGGCAACCGCACCAACACCATCATGCAGACCTGCTTCTTCGCCATTTCCGGCGTTTTGCCGCGGGATGAGGCCATTGCCAAGATCAAGGAGTCGATCCGCAAGACCTACGGCAAGAAGGGCGAGGACGTGGTGCAGAAGAATTTCGTGGCGGTGGACCAAACCCTGGAGCGGTTGTACCGGGTGCAGGTGCCGAACGCGGTGACCAGCAGCATTGCCATTCCGCCGCCGGTGCCGGCCCATGCGCCGGAATTCGTGCGCACCGTCACCGCGGCAATGATGGCGGGAACCGGGGATGAGCTGCCGGTTTCCGCGCTGCCGGTGGATGGCACCTATCCCACCGGCACCACCCAATGGGAGAAACGCAACATCTCCGCCTTCGTGCCCCAATGGGAGCCGGACATCTGCATCCAATGCGGCAACTGCAGTTTCGTCTGTCCCCACAGCGTGATCCGCTCGAAGTTCTATTCGGAAGGGCTGCTGAGCGAGGCGCCGGCAGGCTACAAGTCGGCGCCCATCAGCGCCCGCGGCTTTCCGGATGTCCGCTATACCTTGCAGGTTTATGTGGAGGACTGCACCGGCTGCGGCTTGTGCGTCGAGGTGTGTCCGGCCAAAAGCTTGCAGCAGAGCGGGGTCAAGGCCATCAACATGAAGCCGAAGGAGCCGATCCTGGAGCAGGAGCGGACCAACATCGGCTTCTTCGAGCAGCTTCCCGTCAACGACCGCTCCAAGGTGGATTTCTCTTCGGTGCGTGGCGCTCAGTTCCTGGAACCCCTGTTCGAGTTTTCCGGCGCCTGCGCCGGTTGCGGCGAGACGCCTTACGTCAGGTTGCTGTCGCAGCTGTTCGGCGATCGCCTGATCATGGCCAACGCCACCGGTTGTTCCTCCATCTACGGTGGCAATCTGCCCACCACGCCCTGGACTACCAACGCGGAGGGCAGGGGACCGGCCTGGTCCAACTCCCTGTTCGAGGACAACGCGGAATTCGGGTTGGGATTCCGGCTGGCGGCCGACAAGCACCTGGAACTGGCGCGGGAGTTGACCCTGCAGCTGAAGGAGGCGATTGGTGCCGATCTGGTGGCAGGATTACTGGAGGCGCGCCAACTGACCGAATCCGATATCCGCATGCAGCGCATCCGGGTCGCCCACCTCAAGGCCAGTTTGCTGCAGATGGACGATCCGCGCGCGAAAGACCTGCTGTCGGTGGCCGACCATCTGGTGCGGCGCAGTATCTGGATCATGGGCGGCGACGGCTGGGCCTACGACATCGGCTCGTCCGGACTGGACCACGTGCTGGCCAGCGGTCGCAACGTCAACATCCTGGTGTTGGACACCGAGGTTTATTCCAACACCGGTGGCCAGATGTCCAAATCCACCCCGCTGGGTGCGGTGGCCAAGTTCGCCGCAGCGGGCAAGCCGGTCGCCAAGAAGGACCTGGCGCTGCAGGCCATCTCCTACGGCAGTGTCTACGTGGCACGGGTGGCGATGGGCGCCAACCCGCAACAGACCTTATTGGCCCTGCGGGAGGCCGAGGCCTATCCCGGCACTTCGCTGATCCTGGCTTACAGCCACTGCATCGCCCATGGCATCAACATGCAGCAGGGCCTGAAGCAGCAGGATCTGGCGGTGGCTAGCGGGCACTGGCCGCTGATCCGCTACAACCCGACCCTTCGGCAGACCGACCGCAATCCCTTCGTGCTGGACTCGCCCAGGCCCAGCGTCAAGCTCAAGGATTACGCCTTCAACGAGTTGCGCTACAAGATGCTGTCGCGCATGCATCCGGAGGAAAGCGAGCACCTCATGGCCCTGGCCCAGCAGGTGGTGGACCAGAAGTGGGAAATCTACGAAGAGATGGCGGCGGGCAGCGGTAGCCGCTTCCATCCCGACGCCACCCTCAAAACCGCTAACTGACAGGAGGCTTTATGGACCTGACTACCTATTACATGGGTCTCAAGTTGAGACACCCCATCGTCGCCTCCGCTTCGCCGATTTCCTCCACCTTCGATGGCATCCGCCGGTTGGAAGACGGCGGCGCCGCTGCCGTGGTGATGGTTTCGCTGTTCGAGGAGCAGATTCGGCACGAAAACGAAGCCTTTTCCTACCTGATGGAAACCGGGACCATGAGCTTCGCCGAGTCCCTCAGCTACTTCCCGGACTTCGACGCCTACCAGGTGGGGCCGGAGAATTACCTCACGATTCTACGGCAGGCCGCCGAGGCCACTGACATTCCGGTCATCGCCAGCCTCAATTGCGTCAGCGGGGAAGGGTGGATCGACTACGCCCGGCAGATGCAGCAAGCCGGCGCCAAGGCGATCGAACTCAACATCTACGCGGTGCAGACCGATTTCGACGTGCCCGGTGCGGCGGTGGAACAGCGCTACCTGGACATCCTCAAGGCGGTGAAGGCGGTGGTCACCATTCCGGTAGCCCTCAAGCTGAGCCCCTTTTTCAGCTCCATGGGTCACATGGCCAAGGCCCTGGATGCGGCAGGGGCTGACGCCCTGGTGATGTTCAACCGGTTCTACCAGCCCGACATCGATATCGTCGACCTGGAGGTTTCGCCTTCCTTGAGCCTCAGCTCCTCCGGCGAGATTCGCCTGCCACTCTTGTGGATCGCCTTGCTGCACGGCAAAGTGAAGGCGTCTTTGGCGGCCACCCGCGGGGTGGAGTCCGCCGATGAGGTCATCAAGTATCTGCTGGCCGGCGCCGACGTGGTGATGACGACCTCCTCCCTGTTACGCAACGGGCCGCACTATCTGGGCACCTTGCTGCACGGCCTGACCTACTGGATGGAAGCCCGGGGTTTCGATTCCGTTGGTCGCCTGCGCGGCAGCATGAGCCGTGACAAGATCGCCAACCCCGGCGCTTTCGAGCGTGCCAATTACATCCGGGTCTTGGAAAGCTACAAGATTGATTATTTGTGATGCGCGGCAACATCTTACGTTAAGGCGCCATAGCGGGCCAATACCAACTAGCCACGCTATCGGTTTTTGTGCGTACGGCAAGGTCTCGGCGTAGTACTCCGGCGATCTGGACGGATACCTTGACGATCGAGTCGCGCAGAGCGAGCGCCGCCGTTTCGTGATAGCGCTAACTGCGGTCGAACGGTTATAATTGGGACATGGGGGCGACATGGCTTCGACGTGGATCGCAAAACCCTAGGTGCATGCCGAGGTGCAGAGTACCTCGTAAAACCATCTGCAAACAATTAGTTGCCAACGACGACAACTACGCTCTAGCTGCTTAAGTCAGCTAGCCTTCGGTCGGTAGCCCGCTTATAGGCGACCGGTTCCGGGGGTAACCCAATTGTAAGCTCGCGCTGAAGTCTGTCCGGGGCGGATGCGTTAAAACCTTACGGAATCGCCGAAC
>VEPB01000241.1 GCA_012026715.1 Methylococcaceae bacterium
CGCGATTATAGCCACTAGGGATTCCTCTCCCAACCATTCTTTGGCGGCTTTTGCGAAAAGCCGGGCTTGGAGCCGTTCGGCTCAGTCCGAATGGAACAACGCGGCGAAGCGCTGGGCGGCGGCTTCCGGGTCGCCGGCGCCGAACACGCCATCGATCACCGCCAGCACATCGGCGCCCGCGCGCAACAGTTCGCCGCCGTTCGTGGGTGTGATGCCGCCGATGGCGACCACCGGTATTTTCAGGCGGGAACGGGCTGCCGCCAGGGTGTCCGGCCGCGCCGGTGGCGCTTGGGGCTTGGTGCGGGACGGGAAGAAGCGGCCGAAGGCCACGTAGCTCGCGCCCGCGGTTTCCGCGTTGTGGGCCCGCTCCACCGAGTCGTAGCAGGACACCCCAACGATGGCGCTCGCCCCCAGCCGCTGGCGTGCCGCGGCGGGCGAGCCGTCTTCGCGCCCCAGATGGACGCCGTCGGCCGCCCATTCCTCAGCCAGGTCCAGATCGTCGTTGACGATGAAGGGCACGCCGGCTTGCCGGCAGGCGTCCCGCAGCGCGGGGCCCTCGTCGCGGCGGCGCTGCGCCGACTTGCAGCGATACTGGAGCACCGCCGCCCCGCCCCGCAGCACGGCCATCACCGCTTCCAGCAGCGCTGCCGGCGTGCGCCCATCGTCGGGGGTGATGGCGTAGAGCCCGCGCCGGGGAAACGGCAAGGGACCGGGAACGCCGGGGCTCAATGCCAGCCGCCGTACTGTTTGGTGGGGTCGCCCTTGAAGCTTTGGGTGGTTGCCCCCGCCCCGCTGCCGCCGCCGGACTTCTTGCGCTGGGCAATGGCGGCGCCGGCCGCCTTGGCCAGGTTGGCGTCGTTGATGCCGCCCAGGCTCAGGGCGGTATCGACCACGATCGTGGTCACCGGGCTGAGGTCCTGTTCGCGTGCCTCCGCGCCGGTGACGGCGGCTTTCAGCACGGGAACCTCCGGCGTCGGCGGGGTTGCGGTCAGGATCAGGGGGTAACGGGTGCCGGCCGGGATGCTCAGCGCATATTGGGAATAGCCGTTCAGCTCGGCACGGGCCACCACCGCGTTGGCAGCAGCGCGGGCCTCGATCCGCGCCTGGGTGACCGGGCCGTCATCGCCGACCACATGGCCGGACAGTTTGGCGGGCGCGCCACTCGCGGCGGTACCGCCGCCGCCACCGGAATCGCAGCCGGCGGCCAGGCTCAGAACCAGCATCAAAGCGAGCCGGATTGGTTTCATGGCATTTCCTCCAGGGCGATGCGTTGAAAATCGGCGGTCTGGCGGCGCTTGTAGAGCCAGAACCCGGTCAGCATGGAGAGGGTGAAAACGGCAGCCGGCCAGCCGCCGGCCGCGCCCGCGACGATGCCGGTGCCGGGACAGTAGCCCGATAACCCCCAGCCGACGCCGAACAGGGCCGATCCGAGCAACAGCCGGCGGTCCAGACCTTGACTGTGGGGCAGGTGAAAACTGGTGGACCACAGCGGCCGAGGCAGCCGCAGCAGCCACTGGCAGGCCGGTAGATTCACCCCGATGGCGCCAGCCATCACCGCCATCAAGGCCGGATTCCAGTCGCCCGCCACATCCAGAAACCCCAGCACCACCGCCGGCTGGGTCATGCCGGACACTCCGAGTCCCAGGGCGAACAGCAAGCCGGCCACAAACGCTGCCAGATGGGTTTTGTTCATGGTTGTCCCCCCAGCAGTCGCACAAGCGTGACCGTGGCCATGCTGGTCGCCATGAACACGACGGTCGCCACCGCCGAGCGCAGCGACAGCCGGCTCAGTCCGCAGATGCCGTGACCGCTGGGACAGCCGGCGCCGAGCCGGGCGCCGTAGCCCACCGCCAAGCCGGATGCCAGATAGATCCACAGCGGCCGGACCGGTTGCAGCTGCAACCGGTCCGGCGCCAGCCAGGCCAGCAGCAGGCCGCCGCTCAACATACCCGCCAGCAGCGCCCAGCGCCAGCCGCGATCCGGTATGTCGGGATCCATGGCGGCGGCGGCAATGCCGCTCACGCCAAAAATGCGGCCGTTCAGCCCCAGCAACAGGGCTGCCGCCAGTCCGATCAAGCAGCCGCCGGCGAGGGCGGTCAACAATGCGTGGGTCGTCGTGGTCATCGCGATAGGGTTGGGCTGTGGGGCGCCTTCCCTAGCGGGCTGAATCCATGAGGGTTGCCGATACGTTAACAGAAGAAGAACCCGACCGGAATGATCGGTTGTTAGGTCCAAACCCGGAACATCCGGTGTCGTCCTATACTCTTACACCTTGCGAGATATCGGCTGCCGCACGGCCGGTTTCCGTCCGCAAGCCGTTCACCCCGACCGACGTTTCAGCCGACAAAGCACCTTCGTGGCGAGCGAACATGCCCGAATATTCTCCGGTGGTCTACATCATCGACGATGACGAGAGCATTCGAACCATCGTCTCGGAATTGCTGGAATGCGAGGGGATCCCCACCGAAACTTATGGTTCGGCGGTGGAATTCGTTCCTCGCTGTTCTCCGCGGATGCGGGGCTGCCTGCTGCTGGACATGGAGTTGCCGGAGGTTTCCGGGCTGGAATTGCAGAGGCAGTTGCTGAAATCCGGCATCGACCTTCCCATCGTTTTTCTGACGGGACATGGTGATATCGTTTCCTCATCGCTGGCGTTTCGATCGGGGGCCGTCGATTTTCTGGAAAAGCCCACCGACACTGCAACCCTGCTGCGTCGAATTCGCGAGGCGCTCACCCGCGACATGGAAAAATGGTATCACCGCCGCCGCCATGCGGTGCTGGCGGAGCGATTCGAGCGCTTGACGGGACGCGAGCGGGAGGTCGTGAAACTGGTGGTGGCGGGCTATTCCACCAAGGAAATCGCCCGAGCTCTGCAGATCAGCAACCGCACGGTGGACGTTTACCGGGGAAGGATCATGGAAAAGACCGATGCCAAATCGCTGGCCGACCTGATTTCCATGTTCCTGGAGCTTTATCCGGATGGCCCGACCGCTCAGACCACCCCGTAAATCCTGGCGGCATACGCCGGTTCCTCAACCCCGTCGATGAGCTTGTCGACGTAGAGTTCGGCCTGTATGCGTTCCGCCTGACTGAGGTCGGGATAGAGTTCGCGGTAGATGGCGTTGAAGCGGAAGATCTCGGACAGGCCGTAGGGTTTGTCGATTGCCGCGAAGAAGTTGGCCAGAACCTGCAGCTTGTTGTCCAGCGGCACGAGTACCTGCAGACTGGGCGATCGGCTGGTTCCGGGAATGACGGTGTAACGGTTGCCACCCAGACAGGCCTCGCTGAGCCGTTCCAGCTTTCCCGAGAGTCGATGGCATTCAAGCAAATCCCGAAACCGAGCAACCGCATCCGCCAATCCTGAGGCCGGCTGCTTGGCGCCAAGCCGAACGAAGGCGGCCATGGCGAGGGAATCCGCCACCCCGTCGGCCACGCCCGAATCGCTCAATCCGAACCAGCGTTGCAGGAAATACGCCCGCATCAAGGTTTCCAGGGAGTAGTCAACCTGAACCATCAGTTCCGCCACGAACAGCGGCCGGACGATTTCGTTCAAGGCCGACCATGGCATGATCTCGTCCAAGGTGGCCAGGAACCGTCCTGTCTGGGTATTGGGTACGGATTCAATCCGGCCGAACGCGTCGACCTTATGTTCCATCGACCTGAACTGCAATGCGGCGCGAATCATCGGTTACCTCCCTAGGTTCGAATGGGACCTCGAAGGTCCTTCGGGTGACGTCAGTCGGACGAAAGCCTCCTGGCTGCGCAAGGGCGAATAATGGCAGGGAATCAACCGGGCCGGGAGCCGATCCGTCGGCTTTTGGCGGCGGACGCGTAGTATATTGGTGGGAAATGGGGAGCGAAATTCGTGCAAATACCTATGGGAAATCGCCCACTTGCCCAACAGCGCCTGGAATCGCCTCAGCCGTTCCGCCGGCGTGCCGCCAGCAGGGTAATGTCGTCGGACTGGGGTTCGTCCCCGCGGAAATCCGCCAGGGCCTGCTGAATCGACTGGCACAGCGGTTCGGCCGCCAACCCGCGCGCCTGGCTCACCGCTTGCTCGAGCCGCCGGTGGTCGAAATGTCGGCCGGCCCGGTCGGTGCCGTCGGTCACCCCGTCGCTGTACAGCAGCAGCAGGTCGCCGGGCTTGAGCTCCAGCCAGTCTTCGTCGAGTATCGGCTGGTCGACGATGCCCAGCGGCATGCCGTCCTGCAGCGGCGCGTAGCGCGTCGCGCCGGAACCTTCCATCAACAGCGGCAGTTCATGGCCGGCTCGGGCGTAGTCCCAGCGGCCGCTGGGCCCGTGCAGAATGCCGTAGATCACCGTGGCGAACAGGCCGCTGTCGCTCATGTCCAGCAGCAGCCGATTGACCTGCCGCAGGGTCTCGCCCGGCGTCGCGCCGGCGTGTGCGCTAGCGCGCAGCAGCGCATAGGTCTGCGCCATGAAGATCGCGGCCGGTATACCCTTGCCCATGACGTCGCCAATCACGATGGCTTGCCGCTCGCGATCCACGGAAAACCAGCCGAAGAAGTCGCCGCCGACGGCTAGGGCCGGGCTCATCAGGCCGCCAAAGTCATAACCGGGAAACTCCGGTGGCCGGGTGGGCAGGATGCTGCGCTGAATCTCGCTGGCCAGCAGCAATTCCCGCTCCAGCGCCCGCTTCGCCACCAATTCGTCCTGGGCCGCCTTGAGGTCGTCGTAAGCCTGCTGGAGTTGCCGGTTCTTGTCCGACAGTGTCGCCACTAGTTCGTCGCGCGCCGCGGTCAGGCGGACACTGAGCAGATTGGCCAGCTGGCAGGAGAACGAGGGATTCTGGGCAACCAGGGATTGGAACTCGCCCATGGGTATGCGCACCAGCCGGACCGGAGCGATAGCGCGAACGGTCGCGGTGCGCAGGCCGTTGGGATTGAGCAACCCCATCTCGCCGATGAACTCGCCCCGGCCGGCTACGCCCACGATGGACGCTTCCGGGGTTCCCTGCGCCTTCAGTACTTCCAACTGGCCATCGAGCACCAGATAGCAGTCGCCACTGGGATCGCCCTCCCGGAACAGCTCTTCTCCCGCTGCCAGTTCGGCCAGGGTCGCGGCATGGGCGAGTCGCTCGCGGGCTTCCATGGGAAGACAGGCCAGCAAAGGCGCATTCACCAGTTCGCCGGTTGAAACGGTCATCGGAGTTCCACGATCGATGGTGCAACAAGGCACCACTATAGAACCTATCGGACCGCTCCGCCCAGGATGCCTCTGGTCGCCCCGGGCAGTCGGAACGCCTCCGCGCGATGATCACTCTAACCGCCCGAATGCCATCGAACCAACCGCGCCGCCGCGCTGGCCGCAGGGAAGGCCCAGACGGCCGGCACGCCGGGAACCGATTAGGGAGCCCCTTATGCCAACACCTACTCTGCCGCTGCCGCCGATATCCCCGAGCCACCGCCGGTTTGCCCGCGATCGCCTCCAGCGCCGTCCACTCCGGTTCGCGCTATGGTTTATCCTGCTGCTTCTGGTGTCCGGAGGACTCGGCTTGACCCCTGCCAACTCTGAGTACGACGAAGCCCGCGCCGACATGGTACGCGGACAGTTCGGCCCGCCCCGCCAGCCCATCAGCCATCCCGGAGTACTGCGGGCCATGGCGAAGGTGCCGCGCCACGAGTTCGTGCCGGTGCCGCTGCGGGATGCGGCCTACGACGACCGGCCCCTGCCCATCGGCCACGGCCAGACCATCTCCCAGCCCTATGTGGTCGCCTTCATGACCGAGAAATTGAATCCGAAACCCACCGACCGGGTCCTGGAAATCGGCACCGGGTCCGGCTATCAGGCTGCGGTCCTTTCGGGGCTGGTGGCGCAGGTCTACAGCATCGAAATCGTCGAGCCGCTAGCTGAGCGCGCCCGGCGCGATCTGGAACGGCTCGGCTATCGCAACGTCAAGATCAGGCAGGGCGACGGCTATCAGGGCTGGCCCGAGCAGGCGCCGTTCGATGCGGTGATCGTCACCGCGGCCCCCGACCATGTTCCGCAGCCCCTGGTGGACCAGCTCAGGGAGGGCGGGCGCATGATCGTCCCGGTCGGGATTGCCGGCGACCAGACCCTTTATCTGTTCACCAAGCGGGCCGGCGAGCTGGAGCAACGGGCGGTGCTGCCGGTGCTGTTCGTGCCGATGACCGGCCCGGGCGTGGATAAACGGCCGTGACGGTCGTTGCGGAACGCCGGCTGGGACTGTTCTCGGCCACCGCGCTGGTGGTGGCCAGCATGGTGGGCACCGGGGTGTTCACCACCAGCGGCTTGCTGCTGGCCGACCTGGGCGGGCCCGGCCCGGTGCTGCTGACATGGCTGCTGGGCGGTGTGCTGGCAAGCTGCGGCGCCCTGAGTTACGCGGCGTTGGCGCGGCGGTTGCCGGAATCCGGCGGAGAATACCTGTTTCTGAGCCGTACCCTGCACCCGGCGGCGGGCAACATCGCCGGCTGGATTTCGCTGCTGGTAGGATTTTCCGCGCCGCTGGCCGCCGCGGCCTACGGCTTTGGCGAATACCTCAAGCACTGGGTTCCGGAAATCGGCTCGCGCTGGCTGGCGACCGGGCTGTTGTGCGGTATTGCCCTGGTCCATGGAATCGACGCCCAAAGAGGAGCCTGGCTGCAGAATCTGGCGGTGGTGCTGAAGCTTGCGCTGATTCTGGCGTTCATTGGTTTCGCTCTGCCGCGTTTGCCTGGTTCGGGTCAGGTCGAGGGTGCTAGCGACGGTGACGGTAGCCTGGCGTTGGCGCTGGTATGGGTGTCGTTCAGCTATTCCGGCTGGAACGCGGCGGTCTACGTGGCCGGTGAAGTGCGTGACCCGCGCCGCAATCTGCCGTTGGCGCTGCTGCTCGGAACCGGCCTGGTCACCGTCCTGTATCTCGCCATGAACGCTACGCTGCTGGCGGCGGCTCCGGCAGCCGAACTGGCCGGCAGGATCGAGATCGCCAGGGCGGCGGCCCAGGCTCTGGGGGGCCCGGATTGGGCTGACCGGGTCTCGGTGCTGGTGGCGTTTGCTCTGGCGACCACGGTGTCGGCAATGATGATGGCCGGCCCCCGGGTCTACGCCCAGATGGCACGCGACGGCTACCTGCCGGCCGGGCTGGCCGGCGGCGGCAAGGCGCCATCGGTTGCGGTCGCCCTGCAATGGGGATTGTCGCTGCTGTTGCTGTGGACGGCGGCTTTCGACAGCCTGCTCACCTATATCGGGTTCACCTTGAGCCTGTCCAGCGCCGCCACGGTGATCGGGCTGATTCGGTTGAAGCGGCGCGAGGGCGAAGCCTTTGCCGTGCCCGGCTGGCCCTGGGTGCCGGGTGTCTACCTGCTGGGGGTGGGGTGGCTGGCGCTGGCGACCATCCTGCGCCAACCGGTGGAAAGCCTGTGGGGGTTGGCGAGTTTCGGAATTGGCTGGGTTTCCTGGTGGTGGTGCCACCGCAGAATCCGGGCTACTCCGTAAGTCTGCTAGTCTCCGAACCATTTTCGGGGCGTCCTGCCACCGATCACCAGCACTGCCAGACCCGCCCACAACAGGGTTGGAACCAGGTAGAACCAGCGCTGGTAGAAGGTCGGCGCCGGGTCGCGCAGGAACGGCACCTCGTAGAGCCCCGCCCACGCCTCACCGATGGGCGACAGCCGCAAGACCTCGCCCGAAGCCAAGGCCACCGTGGAAATGCCGGTATTGGTGACCCGCAGCACCGGACGGCGGAATTCCACCGCGCGCGCCAGCGTCATGTACAGATGCTGATAGGGTTCCTGCCAGTGGCCGTACCAGGAATCGTTGGTGACGTTGACGATGAACTGGGCGCCGAGCTGGGCCAGCGAGTGGCTGAACCACGGGAACAGGCTCTCATAGCAAATCTGCGGTCCCATGCGAAACTGGCCCAGGTTCAGCAGCACGGTCGGGCCGGGGCCGCGGGCGAAATGACCGGTGGCGGGCAGCCAGTCGCGAATTTGGGGGAACCACTGTTCGCCGGGAATGTATTCGCCGAATGCCAACAGGATGGTCTTGCTGTAGGACGGTTGGATGATTTCTCCGTCGCGACCCAGCACGAACAGGGAATTGGTGAGCAGCCGCGACGTCAGGTCGGCGCCGTAGGTGCCGGTGACCAGGGCCAGTTGGCGTTCCTTGAGGTATTCCCGCAGCGCCGTGGGGAACTGCTGGTCCCGGAATGCCTCCCCCAGCAGCCCCGGGAAGGCCGATTCAGGCCACATGGCGAAGTCGCCCTTGCCGCCGGCCGCCTCGAGGGCTTGGTCGGTCAGCCGGAAATAGCGCCGCAGCATTTCTTCCCGGTAGCCGCCGCCGTAAATCTTCTCCATCGGTTCGGCGCTGCCCATGTTGCCCTGCACCAGCAAGGCCCGCAGCGACAAATCCGGTGCTGGCAACCGCTGCTCCAGCCAAATTCCGCCCAGATTCAGCAAGGCGAAAACCGTCACGACGGTCGCCAGCGTCAGTTTGCCTGAGCGCTCCCGGCGTCGGGTCCAGGCGTAATAAAGGGGCAAATTGCACAGCAGGGTGGCCGCGCTGATGCCGCTGAAGCCGACGAACTCGGCCCATTGATAGACGGGTATCCCGGCGCCGAACCAGGTATATCCGAAATTCCAGTCGAACAGGGTCAGCGAATAGTGTTCGCACAATGTGGTCATCAGTGCCATGGCCGGCAGTGACAGCCGCCGAGACCACAGGGACCGGCGGTCGCCCCAGAACCAAAGGAGGCCCGCCACCGGCACGAACAAATGGGCGGCCAGGCCGAAGCCAATCATCCCCACGACCGCCAGTGGCCAATTCATGCCGGCAAATTCGTGCAGCAGATAGGTGACCCAATTGAAGCCGATCAGGGTGAATACAAAAGAGGCCAGCAAGCCTCCCAGAAATACCGATCGTGCGTTGGACTGGCGCGACCAGAACAGCCACAGGGGCACGAAGCCGAACAGTGAAGCCCAGGGCGGAAAAGGGATGTAGCTGGTGCCGATGAAGACGCCGGACAGCAAGGGCAAGCCCCAGCGTCCGACCGGGAATCGGAGGAAATTCATGGAAGGTGAGCGGAATTGTGGGAAGATGGGGCGTTGCTCGGTTCGGCGCAGGGAGCCAGTCAGTTTTCCGGAGACTCGGGCCAGGCCAGGGTGAGGGACGCACCGTGGTGACCGGCGATCGACACCGTTTCGCGCAGGGTTTTGCTCCCATGGCTGGCCTCTAGCGTATAGCGGCCAGGTTGCAGTTTGGCGAACAGCCTGGGGCCGCCCGCCACGGTTTCCAGCACCCGCTTGCCGTCCCGGTCGGTGATACGCAGGGCCACGTCGCTGAGAAACTCGCCGCTACCCTGGACGGAGAACAACAGATGCAGGTTGTAATCGGAGCGGACTGCCTGCAACGCCTGATTTTCCTCGGCACCGATCCCGCCGGAGACAAATCTGACCTCGTCCTGGGTTTGGGGTTCGAGTGCGCGCGCCGCTGCGGGTAGGCTCAACTGCAAGGACGCGAGGATAGCGAAAAGGCGAGAAGGTTTCATCGACTGGGCTCAGGTGGCGCAACGGCTAATGGCCATTGTACCCGCTCCCCGTCGGCGGCCGATCAGGGCCGGGGATGTTTTGGATGAGCTAATGCTCCCATGAGCGGATTGACTTGAACGGATGGCAGGGATGTGCCCGAGACGGTCCGGGGTTACGGATCAAGTCTCCACCGCCAGAAAAAGCCGGAATCCGGGGCGCGCGGTCAATGCTGCCAGGCGGTCAAATGCCGAGTGTTGGCAGGGCCGGAGCGCCAGCAGAAGACTTTTCCAAGAGCCGACGTCTTTTTGGGTTACGATTCGACGCCGGAAATGGGTACTCGATTGGGAATCCGCCGATCAATCGCGACGTTACGCGCCGCCGGTTTTCTCGTTGCGGCACGGCAAACCAGGGATGATGCAGCGTGTCTACCTGGTGGTGTCGGCTTCCGGCGACAGTTTTCGAGGGGCGCTAACCCATCGCATTGCAATAGAAAATATTCCGGTTTAGCGCCGGATGGCCCGACCGGGCCAGAGATTTCGTCGCAATCTGGAGACAGGTACGGAGAAGGATCGGGACCTGGAGATGCCGGTTCCGGTGAAAGCCTTGGGGTCTGCTCCAGTTGGCATAATAGGTGCTTGTTCGCCTCCTGTGCGCTAATTTTTTGATTAGGATCTGATTAAGATCTCATTAAGTCCTGGAAGGCTTGCCCGATCGCGCACGTATAGGATACAAGGGGCCGCTGATTAAATTGGCGGATGCAGCGGTGCAGGGAGGCACCGCCAAAACCGCCGGCGCAAGCCTCTGATTTTTAGGACGCTGGGAAACCGTGTTTTCCGGTGAGGACGCTGAGGATCCAGGACGGATGGATTGCTTTAGCGCTTCCTGACTTGTTCAGATCGTTCGATTGACACATCAAGGTAGCCAGATGATTCGCTTGAACATGAATAACACATCGTCTATGCGAACTAGGAATGGAAAAGTCAGTACGCTCTGGGAATTGGATATCGCGGACTTCAATTCCCAGGTTTGCTCTCGCCCCATCCCAACATCCTTCGGCTCACGTACGAAGGTTCCCGGCCGTTCCGTGCCAGACGCAGCGGAACCCACCGGGAGTAATCTGAGCGGCGCCGCCTATTGTAAAGGCGAGCATTGAACACCTCCCTATTCGAGGTTCGATAAGGATTTGCTGCAGCTCAGATAAAGCACACACAAACTGCCCCTAGCACTTCTGACCCGATAATTTGACCGATGAGAAACTCGGGCTACGGCGGTTTGTCGCAATTTCAATATTGTCGGTAATGGCTTCCAAGCGATAGTCAGTTGCCATAGTCAAGGATCGTTCCGGAAAGGATAAATAGATTTCGTTTTTTAAGGTGTATTTTTCTATGAACTTACTAACTAAAACTACGGGCCTGACCAAGATATTAGGGCTGATCTCTATTATTTCTCTGGTTCCGGCACACGCATTTGCAAACGCTTTGGAAGCGATTGCTGGTGATATGCAGCCGGTTAATGACGCTGCTCCCCATGGTGTTCCCAGCGCTAATGCTTCGGAAATAGTGGCCGGGAACAATCCACCCGATGGATGGCGAGCCATGACCGCAGCGGGTCAGCTCTATCGGGATGCAAGCGATAGTGCCGACAAGAACACCAGAATCGAATTTAGAAACATGGAAGCCTATGTCTTAAGCAAATCGACGATGACTTGGAGCATAACGCAGGGTTCCGTGTCAATCAGAGGCAAGACCTGGAACGAGGCCGGTGAGGGTCGTTCCGCGCTACCGAAGTTCAGAAATTCTGGCGATGGGGCGGTGTCCGTCAAACTTGCACATGGGCGCACCCTGAGGTTTTTCCCGAAAACCAGCAGAGGCTCTATAGAGTCGACGGATATTGCCGGCGTTTTTACCACTGTCCAGGCGCGGTTGATCGTCGATAAATCTGAAAAGTCAGATGATCGCTCCTCTGCCAAATACGTTATAAGCATGGGTGGAGATTACTGGAAAAGCGTTACTGCACGTCGGGTCGGCGATGGTGTCAATAGCGCAAAAATCGGATCCGGTAGATATAAATACGTTACCGAAGAATGGCAGGATTTTAATTTCACGACGCTGACGCCCGATCAGCTCGCGGCTAATCCTCCTCCGATGTTCGACTCAACGTCGACCGATACGAAGACGCCTGCTCCCAAGCCGAAACCGAAACCGGTGTCGACCCCGACTCCTGTCGGAGCGGTTGCTACGCAAACCACAACGACGGTCGCGAAGCCGGATGTCGTGGTAACCTCGCTGACCTACGCGAACGGGATGTTCACCGCGGTCGTGAAGAATCAGGGCACTGCCGCTACGCCGGCATCCGCCTATATCGGGGTTTCTTACTACGTCGACAACGTTAAACGGACATGGGGATTGGTCAAAACATCCCTGGCGGCTGGTGCCAGCGTAACGGTTAGCACCTACGGCGGGAAATATGTGATTCCCGCCGGCACACACACGATTGCCGCGTTGGCCGATGACCTGAATCTTTTTTCGGAGTCCAACGAAAGCAACAACCGGCTCTCGCAGAGTTTGACGGTTGCGGGAACTGCTGCGCCCACCCCCGCTCCAGTGACCGCAGAGCCACCGGCGGCGGCAAAATCGGATGTCGTCGTGACCTCCCTGTCGTACGCAAACGGTACCTTTACTGCGGTCGTAAAGAATCAGGGCACGGCGGCTACCCCGGCCACTACCTATATCGGGGTCGCCTATTATGTTGACGACGTCAAGCGGACCTGGGGGCTGGTAAACACCTCGATTGCAGCGGGCGCCTCAATAACGGTGAAGACCAATGGGGGGCTGTTCGCAATTTCCTCCGGCACGCACACGATTGGAGCGCTGGCGGACGACCTGGATCTGATTGCGGAATCGAACGAAAGCAACAACCGGCTTAATCAGTCGCTGACGGTCGGAACCGGAACAACCACGACGCCAGTCACGTCCACGACGCAAACTACGACGACGACGGTCCCAACATCCAATGTCGTCGCCGCAACCCCAACGATACAGAGTATCCTGGCTAACATGGGTCCGTCCGATTCAAAAGGACACGGTATTGAAGACTGGCCGGTATCGGCGAGCGCAATTGTCGAGTATTCCCTGCCTCCCGGATACAGCGCTGGCATAGGCTGGGGCGCTCTTTACAGGGATTATACGGATAGCCAGGATACTAATACCCGAGTCGCACTTAAAGGATTGAGAGTTTACTTATTGGATACAAGCGGCCATTGGACACTGGTTTCGAGCCCTGCGGACTCCAAGATCCCGGGTGATCGTTGGCCGGAAGACTTCGGCGGCAGCCCAATCGGCAACGCAACGCGAGTGGAGTCGGACGGATCGCTGGCGCAAAAAATGGCCCATGGTTATTGTTGGCACTTCTTTGGCCAACGGGTTCCTGTAAATGGCAACATCGTGGGAATTCTCTCCATGGTTTCCGCCCGGTTGGTTGTGGATAATCCCAGCCTGCCTGACGATCGGGGCACGGCGAGATATGTTTTCGCCATGGGTGGGGATTGGTGGCGTACCGTGGGTGCGGGCTACCTCCCATTCAATAAAGACCCGGCGTTGACCAATGCAGCAGAGATGGGATGGAGCAAATTAAAGCGCATTACCAACGACTGGCAGACGGTTACTTTCACCAACGTGCCGGCGGCGA
>VEPB01000024.1 GCA_012026715.1 Methylococcaceae bacterium
ACCCCCAAGGGTGTAAGAGTCGCGGATATCGCTTGGGCGTCGCGCGACTTTCTAAAGCGGCACGCCGGAGAGGATGTGTTTTCGCAGGCGCCAGAACTTTGCATGGAGATCATGTCTCCGCCGGGATGTGCCGGCGAATGGTCGGAAAAGACGGATCTGTATTTCGACCGTGGCGCACAAGAGGTCTGGTTGTGCGACGAACGAGGAATCATCGATTTCCATGATCTCGCGGGCTCCATTGACACGTCACGGTTATTTCCGAAAGTCACTGGCATCGCTCTCGACGATTTACCTTTCTTGAAACCTAAAGGCCGTGGAACCCATCATGATCATTAACGGCGTCCAAATCGACCCCACCTTCGCCGAGGCCTTCCCCATGAAGGCCACGCGGGTCATCATCACCGCCCAGAATCTGAAGTGGGCCTATATCTCCGCCCAGGCCTTCACCGGCTTCGCCACTTCGGTCATCGCCTGCGGCTGCGAGGCGGGCATCGAGCGGGAACTGGATCCTTCGGAAACGCCGGACGGCCGGCCCGGCGTCTCCGCCATGATTTTCGCCATGGGCGGCAAGGGCCTGGCCAAGCAGTTGGAGACCCGCGCCGGCCAGTGCGTGCTCACATCCCCCACCTCGGCGCTGTTTGCCGGCATCGACGAGGGCACCCCCATCGCCCTGGGCAAGAATTTGCGCTACTTCGGCGACGGCTTCCAGATTTCCAAGCGCATAGCCGGCAAGCGCTACTGGCGGGTGCCGGTGATGGACGGCGAGTTCCTCACCGAGGAGACCACCGGCATGGTGTCGGCGGTGGGCGGCGGCAACTTCCTGGTGCTGGCCGAATCACAGCCGCAAGCATTGGCCGCCTGCGAGGCTGCCATCGAAGCCATGAAGAAGGTGCCCAACGTCATCATGCCCTTCCCCGGCGGCGTGGTCCGCTCCGGCTCCAAGGTCGGCTCCAAGTACAAGACGCTGAATGCCTCCACCAACGACGCCTTTTGCCCCACGCTAAAAGGCCAGACCAAGACCGAGCTGTCGCCGCAAATCGAGTCGGTCATGGAGATCGTCATCGACGGACTGAGCGACGCCGACATCAAGCAATCCATGCGGGTGGGCATCGAGGCCGTATGCCAGCTGGGCGCCGCCAACGGCATCCGCCGCATCAGCGCCGGCAACTACGGCGGCAAGCTGGGGCCGTTTTTGTTCCATCTCCAGGAAATCATGGCGTAACCGGGACACCTATGAGCGCACTGACCTTTACCCTCAAGACCGAACTGAAGCAGCGGGTGGATTGCTCGCCCCTGACCCCCGACCGGTTGGCCGGCAAATCCGCCGCCGAGATCGCCGAGATCGAAGTGCAGTCGGGCAACCGCAAGTTGCGGGCGGACGCGGTGTTCGCCATCGCAGGCGACGACGCCAGCCAACTGGTCTTCAAGCAATCTACCGGCAAACTGGACTTCATCGGCAAGGGCATGACCACCGGCAGCATCACGGTGGAGGGCGACGCCGGCTCGTATGTGGGCATGCAGATGAAGAACGCGGTGCTGCACGTGACCGGCAGCGTCGATGCATACGCCGCCTGCGAAATGAAGAGCGGCGAACTGATGATCGACGGCAACGCCGGAGATTTTCTCGGCGCGGCCCTGCCCGGCAACCAGAAGGGTTTGCAAGGAGGCATCATCATCGTGAAGGGCAATGCCTCCGACCGCTGCGGCGACCACATGCGCCGGGGCGTGATCCTCATCGAAGGCAACGCCGGCGCCTATCTGGGCTCACGCATGACGGCCGGGACGATTGCCGTGCTGGGCAAGGTCGGCCCATTGCCCGGCTATGCCATGAAGCGCGGCACCCTGCTGCTCCTGAATCAGCCCACCCTGTCCGCCACCTTCAACGACTGTGGCAGCCACACCCTGGGATTCCTGCCACTGCTGCTGAAGAGCTGGCAACACTATCCGACCCGCTTTGCGGGCTTGGCCGTCAACCGGGTGCGCCGCTATGCCGGCGACCTGGCCGGAAACGGCAAGGGCGAAATTCTGGTGGCGGTTTGACCGTGGCATCGCATCGTCGGGGTACGCTGCGCTCACCCAACCTACATTTTGTACTCACGAAAGGACCAGGAACCATGAAAATCCGCGCCAGCCTGCTTCTCGCTGCCACCCTCCTGAGCGGTTGCCCCCAACAATCCGCGGAAAATGCAGAAACGGAAAAACGAGTCGCGCTCTGCAAGGACATCATGAAGCTCTACATCGTCGAGGCCAAAACCTACGAACGGGACCGGCAGAAGCTCATTGCCAGTTGTCACATGTCCCAGCGGGAACGCACCGTCGACCAATGGCAGTGCGTGCTGTCGGCCATGCAGAAAGGCGAAAAATACGAGGCGGCTTCCAACCAATGCGGCAAGACGCCGGTCACCAAACCCTAAGCCCTTCCCCATCCGGCCGAGGTTTCGCAGTCTCGGATGGAAACGCTGTATGAGCGGACGGTATCTCCCGCCCACAGGAAAACCGACCTGCCGATCCTGCCAAAGGACAATGCAAAGGCCGCTCCTTAGCCGGATTCGCCCGTTTCATGGCACCCGCGCCACGATCTCGGGCGCTGGCGCAGTTTCGTGATTTCCGCCCTCGCCCACCACCGGCGCCTGCTCAACCCCCGCCAAAGCTGATACCATAAAAACCTTCGGCAGCAGTCAGCAATTGTTCGGAGGTCTCTTGAGCGGCGCCCTGGAAATCGATACCCCCATGACCAAGGCAGAGGTCCGTGCCAGCCTGTCCCTGGCGGGGATTTACATGCTGCGGATGCTGGGCCTGTTCATGATCCTGCCGGTGTTCGCCATCTACGCCCACGGACTGGAGGGTTCGACCCCGGCACTGATCGGCCTGGCCATCGGCGCCTATGGTCTTACCCAAGCGATCTTGGGCATTCCCTTCGGAGCCTGGTCCGACCGCATCGGCCGCAAGCCCGTCATCACCATCGGACTACTGATGTTCGCCGCCGGCAGCGTCATCGCAGCCATGGCCGACAACATTTACGGCGTCATTCTGGGCCGGGCCGTTCAGGGCTCGGGCGCGGTCGCCGCGGCGGTCATGGCGTTGGCGGCCGACCTGACCCGGGAGGAACACCGCACCAAGGCCATGGCGATGATCGGCATCAGCATCGGGCTGTCGTTCGCCGCATCCATGGTGATCGGCCCCATCCTGGCGGGCTGGGTCGGAGTGCAGGGCATCTTCTGGATCATCGCCGGACTGGCCTTGAGCGGCATCCTGGTGTTGTACCGGCTGGTTCCCAACCCGACCGTTTCGCGCTTCCACCGCGACACCGAAGCCCAGCCCGCCCAGTTCCGCCGAGTGCTCACCGACCCCGAGTTGCTGCGACTGGATTTCGGCATTTTCACCTTGCACATGATCCTGACCGCGACCTTCGTCGCGGTTCCGCTGGTGCTGCGCGACACGGTGCAACTGGACGCTTCGCGGCACTGGCAAATCTATCTGCCCGTATTCGTGCTGGCCCTGGTCAGCATGGTGCCCTTCGTGATCCTGGCCGAAAAGAAGCGCAAGATGAAGCCGGTCTTCCTTGGTTTCATCGGCCTGGTCGCGCTGGCGGACTTGGGGCTGGAACGGATGGAGCCCACCCTGTATTCCGTCGGACTGCTGCTGTATCTGTTCTTCACCGCCTTCAACCTGCTGGAGGCCACCCTGCCCTCCATGGTCTCCAAGGTGGCGCCGCCCGACCTCAAGGGCACCGCCATGGGGGTTTATTCCACCGCGCAATTCCTCGGCGCCTTCGCCGGCGGCATCGCCGGCGGCAGGATCTACGGCAGTTACGGCCTCACCAGCGTGTTCCTGTTCTGTGCCGTCGCCGCCCTGGTGTGGATCGCCGCCGCCTGGGGCATGGCGCCGCCGCGCCCGCTCAGCAGCCTGCTGATCCAGATCGGCGAATTGGGCGAGCAGGAAGCCGAATATCTCGCCCAACGGCTGCGCGGCATTCCCGGAATTGCCGAGGCCATGGTGGTCGCCGAAGACGGGGTCGCCTATCTGAAAGTCGAACGCGACAAGCTGGACCGTTCCGCCTTGAGCGACCTGCTGGCCCAAGCCCGGGCTTGATCGGACCCTGAATTTCCCCCAAACTGCGGCGTTTCGATTCAACGGGAGCAGCGCAATGGCCAGTCGTGGCGTCAATAAAGTGATCTTGATCGGCAACCTGGGCGCCGACCCGGAAGTCCGCTACATGCCCAACGGCGGCGCGGTCACCACCCTCCGCCTGGCCACCAGCGAAACCTGGAAGGACCAGTCTGGCCAGCAACAGGAACGCACCGAATGGCATCGGGTGGTGCTGTTTCGGCGGCTGGGTGAAATCGCGGGGGAGTATCTGAAGAAAGGCGCCCGGGTCTACATCGAAGGCAGCTTGCGCACCCAGCAGTGGGAGAAGAACGGCGAGAAACGCTACACCACGGAAATCGTGGCCAACGAAATGCAGATGCTGGACCGCTCCGGTGGCGGCGGAGAGTTTGGCGGCGGCGGTGGATCGGCGCGCCCCCAGCAGGACCGCTTCAGCGGTTCCGGCTCCAACAACAACCAAGCGCCGCGCCAAGCGGAACCAAGTTTCGGCGGCATGGACGACGGCTTCGACGACGACATCCCGTTCTGACGCTACGCTTCGTGGCGCGAAAATGCCGCGCGATCAGCCGGCAGTCAACCGCGCCCGATATCGAAGAATTCGAAACCGCGCTCGCCAAACAGCCGCGCACAGGCGGTCACCACCTCGGTATCGAACTGTGCGGCGGCGCCCTGCCGGATCTCCCACAGCGCCGCTTCGGCATCCAAGGCCGCCCGGTATGGCCGCTGTCCCATCATCGCCTCCACCACGTCGGCGACCATGAGAATACGCGCTTCCAGGATGATCGCGTCGCTGCTAACGCCGTCGGGATAGCCGGAGCCATCCATGCGTTCGTGGTGCTGCAGCACGGTCTGGGCCACCGGCCAGGGAAAATCGAGATTCTTGAGGATCTCGTAACCGATCAGCGAATGGCTCTTGACGATGCCGTACTCGTAGTCGTTCAGCTGTCCGCTCTTGGCCAGAATTTCCGTGGGGATGCCGATCTTGCCGATATCGTGCAGGTAGCCGGCGACCCGCAAGCCTTCGATGCGCCGTTCGGGCAAACCCAACTCGCGGCCGATGGCACTCGCCAACTGGGCAACCCGACGCTGATGCCCGGCGGTGTAGGGATCGCGCAGTTCGACCATGCGCGCGATGGCTTCCACCGTCCCATCCAGGGACATTCGCAGGCTGTTCAGGGTGGCGCGGAGTTTCTTGTCCAGCCGCAGCGAGCGGACTCCAACCGCCGCGTCGGCGGCGATGTCGCCGAGGAAGCGCACGGCTTCCTCGTCAAAGACGTAGGGCTGATCGGAAAAGATGGTAATGGAACCGATGGTTTCCCCGTCGGTGATCAAGGGCACCCCGAGACCAGACCGGATGCTCCATTTCCCCAACATGCTTTGCCAGGAGGCATAGCGGCGGTCATTGGCAGCGTCGTTCACGATGACCGCCCGGCCTTCGCGGATGGCCGTCCCCATGATGCCGTAGTTGCTGCCATTCTGATCCCAGCGGGCCTGAAAGTTGGCGACGGTGGCATCGTCGAATCCCGCCCAGGCTACCGGGAGCACCGTATAGTCGGGCAACTTCAAACCGATCCAAACCCCGGCGATATGCTCCAGTTCGCCGATGGTGGCGCAGATGAAACGGTAGATTTCGTCCTCGCTCGCCGCCACCAGCAGGTACTCGCTGATGCGCCGGATCGCCGAGAAAAACGCATTGATGCGCCGCATCCTGCCTTCGTGGCGGCGCTCGGCGGTAATGTCGCGGAAACTGAACTGCAGCCATCGGCCGGGCGCGCCGTTCACCGAGCTGCGGATGCCGCGCAGTATCACATCGAGGGCCGTGCCGCCGACCAGCGCGATGCCGAACACCTCGCGGGTTACCGACTCCTGCTCCTGCAGTTGACCGAACAATTCCTGGCAGGCGGCGATGTCCCGCAGTGGCCCGCATTGGCCCAAGCCCAACCCCAGGTATGCTTCGCGCGGATACCCGAACAGCGCCACCATGGCGGGATTGACGTCCACGACCCGTGCCGTAGCCGCCTCCACCACGATGATGCCGTCCCGGTTGGATTCGAACAGCGCGCGGTACTGCGCCTCGGCCTCCGGCACCGTGGCGTCGATACGCCCTTGGCGCGCCAGCTCCGACCGGACACCGTGGCACCTCGCCGCATTGCGCACGTTCAGTAGCAAATCGGCGACATCGACCGGTTTCCGGACATAACTGAACGCGCCATTGGCCAGGTAAGGCCGGGCTTGTTCCTGGGCGGCAGGGTGGTCGGCCAAAATGATGGTTTCGGTGAGCGGAGCGCGCGCCGCGATGTGCCCCATCAACTCTTCGCCGGGCAGCCCCGGCAGCCCGGTACTGAACAGCGACACCGCGATCGGCCGCTCCGCCAGGATGGCCAGGGCGGCCGGCGCGGTGGCCGCCGGGAGCGGTTCGTATCCATTGCTTCCCAAAAATCCGGCGACGGATTCGCGAACCCGTGCATCCTCATCCGCCACCAATACGCCTGTTGCCGATGCCATGCAGAGCCCTCCGGGGCCAGCGGGTGCCTTGTCATTTTCCTTAGGGAAGTGCTGAACCATTCGGCCCTTCCCGCGGTGCAGGGCGCACCGCCACAATCAACGGCTGCAAACCATTGATTTTATCGCCACCGGAATACCGCATTTTCCGGCGACGGGCGCTGAGCAATCCAGGATGGATTAATTCAGCATTTCCTTAGAGATCCGGCCCCCCGCAGCGCTAGGCCCCAGACCGCCGCCCAGCTAAGCATAGGTCATTCGAACCGGTGTTCGCTTCGCGACTTTCACGGTAACGCGGAGGCGGAACGATGACCACGGAGTCAGCGAGATCAGGCCTGCGCCAGCATTTCTCCCAGAGCCGCAAACTGTTCCAGCGTGAGCGTTTCCGCACGGGCACCCGGATCGACGCCGGCAGCCTCGATCCGGTCCGGGCTGAGCAGCTTGCCCAAGGCATTGCGCAGCGTCTTGCGGCGCTGCGAGAAGGCCGCCGCCACGACAGTATTCAAGATATCGGGCGGCAATGCCACCGGTGGCACGACGTGTGGCAACAGCCGCACCACGGCCGACATCACCTTCGGCACTGGGTAAAAGCTTTCCGGTGCCACGTCCATGACCCATTCGGCCTGGCAATGATAGCGGGCCATCACCCCGAGCCGCCCCCAATCCTTGCCGCCCGGTTCGGCGCACAAGCGCTCCACCACCTCCTTCTGCAGCATGAAATGCATGTCGGCGATCGAGCCGGCCTGATCGAACAGCCGGAACAGCAAGGGCGTTGAAATGTTGTAGGGCAGGTTGCCGACGATGCGAAGCTTGAACTCCCCAGCCAACGCGGCGAAATCGAAACGCAGCGCGTCGGCACCGTGGACGCGGATACCGGCCCTGCCGGCATAGCGGCGATTCAACAGTTCCACCAGGTCGCGGTCCAGTTCCACCACGTCGAGTTGCGCGCCCGAATCCAGCAAGGCCGCCGTCAAGGCCCCCTGACCCGGCCCAATTTCCACCACATGATCGGAGCCCTTGGGCGCTATGGCATTGACGATGGCGTGGATCACCCGATCGTCCTTGAGAAAGTTCTGCCCGAACCGCTTGCGGGGTTGGTGACTCATGCCGCGGCAACCTCCCGGCCACTCGCTTGCGCCATGTGAATGGCGGTTTCGAGGGCATAATCCAGGCTGCCGCTATCGATGCGGCCGGTTCCCGCCCGATCGAGTGCGGTACCGTGATCCACCGAGGTCCGGATGATGGGCAGGCCCAGGGTGATGTTGACGGCGCGGCCGAAACCCAGATGCTTCAGCACCGGCAAGCCCTGGTCGTGATACATGGCCAGCACCGCGTCGGCCTGTTCCAGCTGCGACGGCACAAACGCCGTATCGGCCGGCAACGGGCCTTGAAGATCCATGCCACCGGCGCGCAGACCCTCGAGCACGGGGCCGATCACCTCCAATTCCTCGCGGCCCAGATGACCGCCTTCCCCTGCATGGGGATTGAGCCCGCACACCAGAATCCGCGGGCTGCCGATGCCGAATCGCAGCCGCAGCTCCCGATCCAAGACCTCCAGCACCCGCTGCAAACGCTCACGGGTCACAGCCGCGCTGACCTGGGCCAGAGGCAGATGGGTGGTGGCCAAGGCGACCCGCAAGCCCGGAGTCGCCAGCATCATGACCGGCCAGCCCCCGGTCATCTCCGCGAGAAACTCGGTGTGGCCAGTGAACGGAATGCCGGCATCATTGATGATCCCCTTGTGCACCGGGGCGGTGACCAGGGCGTCGTAGCGGCCGGACAGGCAAGCCTCCGTTCCCCTGCGCAGCAGCTCCAGCACATAGGGTGCGGTGGCCGTATCCAACACGCCGCAACGACTGGCAGCGGCGCCGTGCACGGACCAGACCCGCAATACGCCGGACTGCTGAGGCCGCGGGGGTTCATCCGCCGAAACGCGCTCGATCCGGAGACCTTGGCCCAAGCGATCGGCGCGGTCGGCCAACAGTTCCGGATCGGCCAGTACCGTCAGATCGCAGGAATGCGGCCGCTGCGCCGCCAACACGCACAGGTCGGGACCGATGCCGGCGGGTTCCCCGGAGGTCAGCAGGATGCGTGGGAGACGGGACCTGCTCATTCCTTGTCGAGGCGGATTTCCACGTAGGCTTCGTCGCGGATGCGGCGCAGCCATAGTTCGGTTTCCTCCTCGATTTTGCGCTTGGAGATTTCCTCCCGCGCCTGGTTGCGCAGGTACTCCGCGGAATCGTCGGACTGCTTGCGCTCCAGCACTTGGATCAAATGCCAGCCAAACTGGGTTTGGACGGGTTCGCTCAATTCGTTCACCGCCAACTTGTTCATGGCCGCCTCGAACGGTGGCACCAGCGCTCCAGGCTGAACCCAACCCATCTCACCGCCCTTGATGGCCGAGCTCTTGTCGTCGGAATGCCCCCGGGCCAGGCTGGTGAAATCCTCGCCACCCTCGATCCGACGCTTGAGTGCCTGGATCTTCTCCCTGGCGTCGTCGTCGCTGATGACCTCGTTGGGACGGATCAGAATGTGGCGCACCCGGGTCTTGGTGATGGAATGGTTCTCCCCGCCCCGCACGCCCAGCAACTTGATGATGTGGAAACCGCTGGAACTGCGGATGGGCCCTTCGATTTCGCCCTCTTTCATGCTGTCGGCATATTCGGCGAACAAAGAGGGTATCTGGCTCTTCTTGCGCCAACCCAGGTCGCCGCCTTTCAGTGCCTGCTCGTCATCGGAAGCGCCCAGTGCCGCTTCCTTGAAATCCAAGCCCTTGCGGATTTCCGCCAGCACCTTCTCGGCCTTGTCCCGCGCCTTCTGCACCGCCTCGGGCGAGGCCGCCTGCGGCGTCCGGATGAGGATGTGGCCAAACAGATATTCGGCGTCCCGGCTGGCACCCTCGCCGGAGCGGCTGTCCAGATAATTCTGGATTTCCTGCTCGCTGACCTTGACCTGATTGTTCACCTGGCTGGCGCGGAACCGGCCGACCGCGATCTCGCCGCGGATCTGTTCGACGAAATCGGCGTAGTCGATGCCTTCCGACCGCAACGAGGCGCGGAACTCCTCCATGCTCATGCGGTTGCGCTGGGCGATCTGCTGAACCGCCATGCGCAGGGTCTCCTCATCGACCCGTACCCCGGCGCGCTCCGCCATCTGGGCCTGGATCTTATCGACGATCATGCGCTCCAGCACCTGCCGGACCAGGATCGAATCGGGCGGCAGCGAGGTGTTGCTCTGCCGCAGGTTTTTCTTGATGGCACCGACCTTCTCGATCAACTCGCTTTCCAGGATCACGCCGTCGTCCACCACGGCGACGATGCGGTCGACCACCTCCTCGGCCCGGGCCAGATTCACGGTGGTTCCGAGCGCCGCCAAGCCCAGCAGGCAAACCAGGGCCGGCCAAAAACGATAAAAACAAGTCACGACGTTCATTGCTGCTGGTAAGGATTGGTGCCGAAGACTTCTCTCGGCCCGCGGAAGCCGCTGAGCGTGCGGGAGAAGAATTGATCGACCTGGTCGCCGAACCGGGTCAGCCCTTTCAGTTCCAACTGCACGAACACGGCGTTGTTGGTGGTCGCGGAATTGCTGGTATCGCCGCCTTTGGAGAGGGCGCCGTTCAGGAAGCGGCTACCGATGAGACTGAAGCGCCAGCAACACGTTTCCCGCTCGATACCCAGGAAGGTTTCCACCGTCACCTGATTCAAGATGGAGTATTGCCAACGCCCGCTGAGGAACCAGCCGTCGGCGATCGGCAGCCGGAACGAGGCGTCCGTCTGCTGCACCACCTCGTCGCCGGTAATGGGATCGCGGCGGTAGCGGTAGCCCAGATTCAGGAGCTGATTCGCCTTGTTGTTGTATTGGAGTCCCACCTGTCCCCGGTCGATCCGACCCGCATCCGGGTTCCACTGGCCGATGGTACGAACCGACCAGTCTTCGCTGAGCTGCGATGCAAATTCACCCACCAGATTGGATTTATCCTGGGTATTGGGGACTGGACGGTTGCCGTTGCAGTTCACCGACGGGCTGATTTTGCCCACCCCCAACTGCCAATCGGTCAGGGTCTGGTTGGCGGTGAGATCCTGATCGCACGGCAAGGTTACCGCCGGGTTCCGGAAGTAATAGATTTCTCCGATGCTGGCTCGGAAGCGCTCCAGGCCATTGCTGCGGTCGACAAACCGGCTGGTGAGGGCGGCGGTGAACTGGTTGGCATCGCCCAAACGGTCACCGCCGGCAAAGCGGTTTTCCCTGAACAACTGATAGAAATTGAAATCGTAGACCCCGGTGTCGAAGATCGGAATCCGATCCTGGTTGACCTTGGGGATATACAGGTAGAACAGCCGCGGTTCCAGAGTTTGCTGCATCGGCGACGATCCCCAGTCGAACTCCCGCTCGAAAAAGGCGCCACTGTCCACCGAGAAAATCGGAGCGCTGCGGCTGATACTGTCGGATCGCCCCGCCTTCTGGGCATTCGGCCAGTCCAGCCAGTACTGGGTATAATCGAAGGCGATGCTGGGGGTGATATACCCGCCGGCCCTGGCGAAGGGATAGGAGAGCCGGGGCCTGAGATTGAAGCGCTGGCCGGTCACCCGTAGATCGCTACGCGGATGATCAAACACCGCCAGGTCGGTTCTGCCCTGAAATCTCAGGCCGGTCTCCGCAATCTCGTCGTCGAACTTGCCCAAGATCTGAGGCAGTCGGCGATAGGGCCGATTTCTCGAAAAAATCGTGGTATCGATGGTTTCGTAGTAGTCGCCACGCGCCTCGACACTGTAGTTGTGTCCCGCGTATTTCAGGTCGGCCTTGCTGGATATGTTCCGATTGACCGGGAAACTGAGCACGTTACCCAGTTCGTTGAGATAGCGCTTGTCGGACACCCAGTTAATATCCGCGTTGGAATGCAGCCGCTCGGTAAAATTGGTCCGGTTTTCGATGACAAACGAACCGCGCGCGCCGCCCCGTTTGCTGTCGTTGGGCATATATTCGGCGCCGAACCGACCGAAGGTCTGGTCGCCCAGGTAACGGAATTCGCTACGCAGCATGGGACCGCGATTGGTCAGCAGGCGCGGGGTCAGGGTCGCGTCGTAGTTGGGCGCGATGTTGATGTAGTAGGGGACGCTCAGGTCGAAGCCGCCCACCTTGGTGCTGGCGAACGTGGGCGTCAGGAAACCGGTCTGGCGGCGGTCGTCGGTCGGAAAGGTCATGATCGGGGTATACAGGAACGGCACCCCCTTGAACTCCAGCCAGGCGTTCTTGGCAACCCCGCGGCCGGTACTACGGTCGATTCGGGTGCTGCTGGAATGCAGCATCCAGTCCTGATTACCGGGCGGACAGGTGGTATATGACAAGGTGTCGTAGCGGGTCACGTCCTTGCTGTCCAGATGCACCACCCGTGCGGTGCCTCGGGATGGAACGGTCTGCAGCAGGAACTGGGCGTTACGCAGCACGCCTTCGTTGGTCTTCATGCGCAAGAAGGCGGTATCGCTGGAAAACGCCAGCCCTTTCTCCTGATAAACCACATTGCCGTTGGCGGTGAGCGTTTCGGCCTCGCTGTTGTGAGATACGAAATCGCCGTAAAGGCGCTGGTCGGCACGAGCGAGGTCGGCCTGCCCCTTGAAGTCGGCGATCTCGTTCCGCAGCATTTCCGCATAGTTGGAATGAATCTCCAAGGGGGTTTTCTCACGCACGCCCCGCTCATCCGAGGACAGCAGAAAATCCCGCGGCCGGGTGTATTCCGTCTTGTGCCAGCCACAGGCCAAGCTCCAGGGATCCTTGGGCAATTTGGCCATGATGTTGCGAAACCGCGCCTCGTCCTGGGCGGTGATCGTACTAGACTCTGCCCAGCCCTCGTCACCGTTCCCCTCAGCCCGATGCGCCATGCCGCGCGGGTCGGGGCCCACCAGCGAGCAATTCCACTCCTTGCCACCGGCCTTGCAATTCCAGCCCGGGGGGCCACCGGCCGGTGCCGCCTCCTGGGCCGTCGCGACCCGGCCGCCCTCATCCGGCGTCGGATTTTCAGGCTTCTGCAAAGCCTGCTGGTGATACGCCTCGGCCTGTTCGGGCGTTTGCGGGTTACGCGGCGGTTCTCGCTCCGCGGTGGCACGTTGCGGCTCCTGGGCAGGCTTGGCCGGTTCTTCCATCGGCTGCGGCTGGGCGACGGCAGGCTCGGAGCGATCCTCCGGACGTTCCCGACCGGGGCTCTCGGCCCGTTGCGGGGCGGGCTCGGCGGCGGGAGGCTGCGACTTGACGGTTCCGGCTTGAGATGGTTCCTCGGCCGGCGCCGATCCCTCCGGCTGCGGAGTTGGTTTCTCAACCGGTTTCTCGGCCGTCGCGGGCTTGGGCTTGCCGGCCACGCACACCCATTCCGAGCCGTTTTTGGCGGGCTGGCAGTCCCAACCGGCAGCCGCAAGCGACAGCCCCGGCACCGACAGGAGCAGCGTCAGCAGCGCCAAAGCCACGAACTGTGGATGTCTGGCTGACAACGATAGAATCGGCTGGAATTGGATCAAGGGCGGCACCTCCCCCACGGCATCCATGCGGCGGGACGGCAGGACCAGTCTGATTCGGGCAGCATCTTGCAGCGAAGGAGGCAGATGAATTAGTTTGATCGATCGGTCCATTCTATCAGGTCACGGCTCAGGTGCCAGAGACATGGCGCCGCCGCCGATCCGGAAAACCGAACAGCCCCTGTTTTCAACCATCCATCACGACCCATGCCCTTTTCCTCCGACCCGCGCTTGCAGCTGATCAACCAATGGTTGACTGCAGAACTCCGGCTACCGCTCGTCGATCTCAAACCGGCTTCCAGCGATGCCAGCTTCCGCCGCTATTTCCGCGCCACCGTGGGAGAAGGCAGCTACATCGTGATGGACGCCCCGCCCCAGCATGAAGACGTGCGGCCCTTCATCCGCATCGCTAACCTGCTGAGGGATGCCGGCATCCAGGCGCCGCAAATCCATGCCCTCGACGTGGAGCGTGGCCTGCTGCTGCTGTGCGACTTCGGCAACCGCAGCTACCTGGCCGAACTGGACGACACCAGCGCCGACCGGCTTTACGGTGACGCCACCGCCAGCCTGCTGCGGCTGCAGCGGGGCGTGGCGACCGACGGACTGCCGCCCTACGACGATACCTTGCTGCGCAACGAGATGAATCTGTTCCGCGACTGGTTTCTGGGGCGGCTGTTGTCACCCGCATTGAACCCAGCGGAACTGACGCTGCTGGAACAGGCGTGGGACCGGCTCGCCGCGTCCGCGCTGGAACAGCCGCGGGTCTGCGTCCACCGCGACTATCACTCGCGCAACCTGATGGTGACCGAACGCGACAATCCCGGTGTGCTGGATTTCCAGGACGCCGTGGCCGGCCCCCTGAGCTACGACCTGGTCTCACTGCTCAAGGACTGCTACATCGCTTGGCCCTACCCACGAATCGACGCGTGGGTGGCCGACTATCACCGCCAGGCAGGCGAACTGGGCCTCACGGGTGGCGCTGGCCTCGACCAATTCCGTCGCTGGTTCGACCTGATGGGCATGCAGCGTCACCTCAAGGCCATCGGCATTTTCGCCCGGCTCAAGCTGCGCGACGGCAAATCCGGTTATCTCCGGGACATTCCCCGCACCCTGGGCTATCTGCGCGACACCGCCGGCCGTTACCCGGAATTCACTGAGTTTTGCCGATTTCTGGACGACCGCGACTGGTCCGGACTCCACCACGCCATCGGCCAGGCCGCATGAAAGCGATGATTCTCTGCGCCGGCCGCGGCGAACGCCTGCGGCCGCTCACCGACCATACCCCCAAGCCCTTGCTGCAAGCCGGCGGCCGGCCACTGGTGGAGCACACGCTGATCGCCCTGGCGGCGGCCGGCATCGACCAGATCGTAATCAACACAGCCCACCTGGGTGGCATGATCCGGGATTACCTCGGCGACGGCCGCCGTTTCGGGGTGGACATCGTTTATTCCGACGAAAGCGACGGCGTTCTGGAAACCGGCGGCGGCATCCACCGCGCCTTGCCGCTGCTCGCGAGCGACGAACCCTTTCTGGTGGTGAACGGCGATATCGGCTGCGACTACCCGTACTCCCGCTTGTTGAATCGTGCCGTTGACCTTGCCCATCTGGTGCTGGTGACCAACCCCCCCCATCATCCTGCCGGCGATTTCGGCCTGGTTGGCGAGCGCGTGATCGATGCCGGGGCCCATCCCCGCCATACCTTCGCGGGCATCGGCCTGTACCGGGCGGAATTGTTCCGCGACTGCCAGCCTGGCCGCTTCCCCCTGGCTCCCTTGCTGCGACAGGCCATGGGACAGCAGCGGGTCAGCGGCGAACATTACCCCGGCTTCTGGATGGACATCGGCACGGCAGAACGGCTGGCGGAATTCGACGCGCGACTACACGCGGAACCGGGCTGCGCGGGAATAGTCTGATTAAGTGAGACGGGTCAAGAAAAGCTGCAGCTTCCAGGACTTAGCCTTCAGCTGCCAGTGTTGTTTCGGATCACCCGTCGATTTGATCAACCCTACTCAGCGAGTCGGCCATGAACACCTCAACGCCCGGACCCAGCAAAAACAACAACCACGAAAAGAATCTGGCAACCGTGATCTACGTCCTGCAAGCGGCCGGTTTTGGTATCGTGGTCACCTATTTCATCGCGCCGATCGTGATCTACTGGAAACGGAAGGCCGTCGCCGGAACCTGGGTGGAATCCCACCTCCAGTGGCAGCTCAACACCTTCTGGTACAGCGTGGCGGGCGCCGCGGTAGGCATCGCCGGGATTTCCACGCCGGTGGGCTATATGCTGATCCTGATGGACGCCATCTGGGTCGTTTATCGCATCGTGCAAGGCTGGTCGCGGCTGAGCATGGGGAGGCCCATGGGCGGGACGGATCCCAGCCTGCCCGCGCCTCAGCATTGAGTCCAATCCCGTCTTGGATGACGGCCAGGCTTCGGAATTTTGCATTCCCCATAAACCAAACAGGGGCGCAGCCTGATCAGGCTGCGCCCCTGCTGTTGCGTCGGGTGTCTATTTGGTGCCCAACACCCACTGCGCCAGCGCTTTGGCATCATCGTCCGACAGCGATGGATTGGGCGGCATCGGCATCTGCCCCCAGGCACCGGCACCGCCGGCCTTGATCTTGGCCGCCAGCTTGGCAACCGCATCGGCTTGACCCGCATACTTGGCGGCAACATCCTTGTAGGAGGGGCCGACACGCTTCTGGTCCAGGGCATGGCAATTGAGACAACCCTTGCTCTTGGCCAGTTCTTCGCTGGCGAACGCCGGGAGGGAAGTCAAACTGGCCAATGCCATCAGTACGAGCACGATCTTGGGTTTGGTCATGATGCTCTCCAGTGGTTGGGAGGCGACATGATGGCAAGGAGCCGGGCGATCCGCAACGTACGCCTTGTGCCTATAATCGGCATCCATCCAAATCACCCGCCGGAACTTGCCGATGAACTATTGGCTGATGAAAACGGAGCCTACCGAATTCAGTATCGATGACCTGGAACATCGCCCGAATCAGACCGAATCCTGGGACGGCGTGCGCAACTATCAGGCACGCAACATGATCCGCGATCAGATGAAAACCGGTGACCAGGTGCTGATCTACCACTCCAACTGCGATCATCCGGGGATCGCCGGGATCGCCGTCATCGTCCGCGAGGCCTATCCCGACCCGACCGCGTTTCAATCCGGCCACAAGCACTACGACCCGACCGCGAAGCCCGATGCACCGCGCTGGTTCATGGTGGATGTTGGCTTCGTCCGCAAACTCCGGCGCATCATCACCCTGGCGGAACTGAAAGACCGCCCCGAACTGGAGGGACTGGCCCTGGTGCGCCGGGGCAACCGCCTGTCGGTGATGCCGGTGACGCCACAGCACTGGGAATTCATCCTCGGTCTGGAATAGCGCTCCGCCGATCATGCTGCGGGAGTGGTGGACCTCGCGGCTGAGCCGAACCGCCAGCTCCGCGGCACGCCGGCTCGGCTACCCCGACGAATTGGCGGCGCTGGCCGCGCGGCCCCGCCGCTGCAAAGCTACCTGGCGTCCACACCTGGAAGCCACCCGGAGAACGCTGCTGGAACAGGGCCGATGCCATGGCGACCGACAAGGCTGCGCGCTGATCCTGGGGGCCGGACTACTGGAGGACATCCCCTGGCGGGATTTGCTCGAACACTTTGGGATGTTGCGGCTGGTGGACGCGGTGTTCCCGCTGACCACCCGGCGGCTTGCCACGCGACAGCGGGGACGGCTGGAACTGATGGCGCACGATCTTACCGGCGTCATCGACGCCCTTGCCGCCGGCAGGACGACACCGATTCCTTCCGACCGGATGCCACCGGCGCTATTACAAGATGTGGCGTGGATCGCGTCGGTCAACTGCCTCACCCAGCTTCCCTTGGCACCGGTCGCTTGGCTACTGAAACAAGGGAGCTGCGAGACAGCGGCAGAAGCCCATGGTCAGGCGATCATCGCCGCCCACCTGGAACAACTGACAACGGCCGGTCCGCCCTGCTGCCTGATCTCGGAACGGGCGGATCGCCGCTACGACCGGGCCGGCGGCATCCTCGCAGCCACCGATTACGGTCCGCTGCTCGATCCCCGGCTGGCCGCGAGTGGCGCTCGCTTGCTGGAAGCATGGGACTGGCTGGTCCATCCGCCCGGCGAACTGGCGAACGGCGAGACCGAGATCCGGCGGGTGGCCGCCTGGGCGCTGGCTATTCCTTGACCGGACGCTTTTCCAGCTTGCGCTGCAGGGTACGGCGGTGCATGCCCAAGGCACGGGCCGCCGCCGAGATGTTGTGATCGTGTTCCACCAGAATCTTTTGCAGATGCTCCCATTCCAATCGCTTCACCGACAGCGGCTTTTCCTTGATCTCGACGTTGGCATCGCCGGCGTCCTTGTGCAGGGCTGCGACGATCTCGTCGGCATCGGCCGGCTTGCTGAGGTAGTGAGTCGCGCCCAGCTTGATCGCCTCCACCGCGGTGGCGACGCTGGCAAAGCCGGTCAACATCACGATGCGGGTGTTGTCGTCCAGCTCCTTTAGCCGCTTGACCAACATCAGCCCGGAATCATGGCCGATCCGCAAATCGATGACCGCGTATTCCGGATCGACCCGTTCCGCCATCTCTAGGGCGGCTTCGAGATCGTGCGCGGCAAACACTTCGAACTTCCGCTTGGAAAGCGCCTGGGCAAGCACCATGCAGAAGGTCTGATCGTCGTCGACCAGCAGCAAATGGGGATTTTCCGACGATTCGCCGGCGAGGATTGCGCTCATGTTCAACGTCCTTTACCGCTCAGCGGCAGCGAAATTCGGGTAACAGTGCCGCGTCCGACACCGCGGGAATGCATTTCGATGGCACCGCCCATGCGCTCGATGGCGGAAAAAGCCAGGAACAGGCCAACGCCAAGACCGTGCTCCTTGCTGCTGACCGGAGTCTTGCCCAAGCGGGCCGATACCGACGGCGCGATGCCGGGACCTTCGTCGGCGATTTCCAGCACGGCCCGCTCCAGGGTCCAGCGGGCGCGCAGTTCGATCCGGGTGGGCGAGACGTCTGCGGCGTTGTTGAGGATGTTCACCAGGGCGTGGGTCAGGGTGCGCTCCGCCAGGATGTTGGGACTGGGCTCGAAGCCCTGATTGATGTATTCCAGCGCGCCATTGAGCCGCTGCTGGCGCCAGCTGGCGATGACTTCCTCGATATAGCGGGACACCGGCATGACATGGCCGGATTCGGCGCGCAATTCGCCGGCGGTCGCCGACATCACCGAGAGCGCTTCCTTGCAGCGGTTCACCTGGGCCCTCAGGATGCGCATTTTCTCCAGATGTTCCAGCGACTCGGACTCCTCGAACTCCTGCTCGAGGTCGTGAATCAGGATAGCCATGGTCCCCAGCGGCGTACCCATCTCGTGGGCGGCGCCAGCCGCCAGGGTACCCAGCGACACCACCCGCTCGTTGCGCAAGGCCTGCTCGCGGATTTCCGCCAGCTTGCGTTCCCGCTCCCGCAGGGTCTCCGCCATCTCAACCACGAAGTAGGCGACCAGGACGGCGGTGAACACGAAGCCGAACCACATGCCGAACACATGCAACTCGATGTCGTGGTGCTCCATCATGGCATGCAGGTGGGGCGGCACGTCCTCGTTGAGGGTCATCGGCACGATCTTGGGCAAGGGCTGGTAGTAGCCCATCAGGATCGTGTAACAGGACGACGCGAAGATCACCATGTACCAGGTGTAGGTCTGCGGCAGCACCGTGGCGGCGATGATCAAGGGCAGCAGGAAGAACCAGGCGATGGGATTGGTGGCGCCGCCGGTGTAATAGAGGATGGCGGCGATGGCCAGCACGTCGCAGCTGAGCTGGATGAACAGCTCGATGTCGGTGACCGGCTCCTCCAGCCCCAACCGCTGCAGGGTCAGCCAGTTGAGGAAAGCCATCGCCGTCATGATGCCCCACAACGGCGGCTGGCGCAGCGGTATGTCCAGCCCATGGACGCTGATCAGGACCGTCAGCGCCTCGCCCCCGATCATCAGGTTGCGGAGCACGAACAGCCACTTCATGTTGGTCCGCGCCGAATTGTCCGAATCGACCGGATGAGTGGTCATGGCGAATGAAGTTCCGAGATGGGATGAAATGGGATGGTGACTGGATCGCAACAGGCTCAGGCACCGACCGTTTTCAGCCCGGAACGGGCAACGGTGGAAACCGTAAATGCAACGAAGGCCGGCGTTGATGCAACCACGCGCTCCAGCTTGATGATTCGTTCGGCCGTCGGCAGCTCTAATTCGAGGACCTGGCCCACCTCGAAATTTCCGGGAGTCCCGTAGACCACCGCCTCCCGTTGCAGCAAGGGATTCACCGGAACATAAAGCACTTTGCGCTCGGCCAACGGCTTACTGACAGGACGGGCCTTGCCGCCTTCCACCTCCGGCGAAACCAGCTCGACTCCCAGCATCAGATCATCGTCGTTGTTGTGCTGAAGCCAACGAATGATCCCCAGATAGGTTCCGCCTTCGGCACCGCCGACGCCAACCAGTTCACCGCCGCGCGCACCCGACATTTCCTTGTTGACCCACAGCAGACAATATCCCTGCGCGCTGGAATTCAACAGCCGCACATCGGGCCGGGCCGGGCCCCCGGTTCCGACACTGACAGCCTGCGCACCGGCAGGCCAGATGTCTTCGCTACGGACCGTCGTCAGATGGTCTTCCAGCAACTGTCCGGCCTGGCGATCGGTACGCCCCATGCGTTCATCCGGCAGCTGGTTCTGGTACGCCCCCTCATTCTCCTCTCCGTAACGCCTGACATCCTCGACCGTGTAATTGGGCGCCTGCAGCCAACTCGCGCCACTGAACACGGCCAGCTCTTCTTCGTCGGCCAACGCGGGGCGGGTGGCCACGGCCATCAGATAATCGGACAGCGCGGTCAGCCCCAAGTGGAGACGATGCTTGCCAGTTTCCGGATGACGCCTGCTGCGACGCCGGTCCGGGTTCAGCAAGCTGCGCAACAGGCCGGCCAAAAGTGTCTTGGACACCCGGTTGTCGCCTAAGCGGCGGTGTTGGGCTTCGGCGAAATAGCGGGTAGCCGCCTTGACCAGCAACTGGGTCATCACGAAGCGCCGTTCCACCGGCCCCTGCCCCTTCAACTCCAGGATCGGCTGCGGCGGCGCGTCGACGCCCAGGTCAAGATAGAATTGGGCCTTTAGTTCATCCCGGACCGGGATGTCGCACAGCTCGGCCTTGTCAGCGATCAGCCCCAGAATGATGAAAATCTGGCGAATCTCCCGCGGCCGGTAGCGGGACACGTTAGCCAGCGATGCCAGCACGATCCGCATGAATTGGGCGAATACCGTCGCTACCGCCGAGCGCCCCCGGCGAGGAAGCGGCGC
>VEPB01000064.1 GCA_012026715.1 Methylococcaceae bacterium
GCCGGCCCCGGCGGCGGCCGAACCGCATCCCAACAAATCCAGGTAGGGACCCGCTTGGGCCGGCCTCGTAAGGACGGGTTGGCTCAGCGCGATACTGCTCCCTGGCCGGTGGCCGCCTGGCCAGTGCCGTGGGACAATCGGCGGTCATCGCAGCCTTGCCCGGGCCGCACCCATCCGCGCTGAGAAGCGAGAGAGCCTAATGACCAAGTTCGCTATGCTGTTCGCCGTTCTGATGGCCTTTACAGGCGCCGCCTGGCCGGCGTCTTCTGTCTATGGAGTCTGGCGTCTGGCCACTTCGACCCAGACCACGGTCACCGTTTTGGCAAAGGGAGGCGCTGTCCGGAAGAGCGCGATCACCAAGGGTGCCGAATTCGCCAGCTTCAGTCGCGACTGGTCGTATTCCGGCACCGATTGGATCAACCGGATGAGGCTCTGCCATTTGTTTTACGTCAAACCCACCGATGTCAGCCAAACCTGTTCGCTGAGGGAGTTGGATCAACGCGCCCAGGTCACCTATAAGGCGGACGGCAGTTTTACGGCGAATTTCGACCGTTTTCTGCTGGAAAGCACGGACCAGAACGGCCAGAAGTACAATGCGGCGTTTCTGGACCGCACGGGCTATGCGGGATTGCTGGAGACGGCGCTGGGCTATGTTCCGGCTTCACTGTCCACCTTGTTTATTTCGGCCACCGACGGCGGCAGGTTGGTGAGCAGTGGCAAAGCCCTCAAAGGTAGCAAGAAGATCGTGTTTTACGCTTTTTGGAACGATCATGACGATCCGCCGAAGGCATGGCAGGCACGTGTCGATGTAGCGGTGAAATACAGCGGCAGACGATGGCCGGTGGATTCGGCCTGTTGCAGCCCGGATGCGGCGCAGTCGGAACAGAATGCCAGCGACAGCGCAGCGTTTTTGGCCGCGGTGGAAGACCAGCCCAATGTTCAGAAGACCGCCAGCGGCCTGCTTTATCTGGTGCTGCAGGAAGGTCGCGGCGATCCGCCCCTGGAAACGGACAGTGTGGTCGTCAACTATCGGGGGGTTCTGCCGTCCGGGTCGGCGTTTGACGCCGGCTCGCTGGTGTCCTTTGGCGTGAAGAACGTCCTCGACGGTTGGATTGAAGGATTGCAACTGATGGCGCCCGGCGCGAAGTACCGGTTCTTTATTCCTCCCGAACTAGCCTACAAAACTGTCGGGAAGGGTGCCACCATCGGCCCCAACGCCGCGCTAGTGTTCGACGTGGAGCTGGTCAAGGTCATCAAGGCGGCCCAGTGAGGCGTGCCTCGATGGGGTCTCATAGACACCCCGTGGTGGCTTCCCGTAAAATAACCCTCCGGCGACTTCAAAAATTCTGACGGGACGGACCGTGACGGTCCCTCCCGTTTTGCATGTTTAGGGTGACCCAAATCTTGAAAACTCCCGCACTCCTGGCGCTCGAAGACGGTACCCTGTTTCGGGGCGTGGCGATCGGTGCCGAGGGCTCGGCCACCGGCGAGGTGGTGTTCAACACGGCGATGACCGGCTATCAGGAGATCGTCAGCGATCCATCCTACGCTCGCCAGATCGTGACTCTGACCTATCCCCACATCGGCAATACCGGCGTCAACGATGAGGACATCGAGGCCACCCGGGTGTTCGCCAGCGGTTTGGTGGTGCGCGATGTGCCGGCCCGACTGAGCAACTGGCGGCACAAACGAAGCCTGAGCGACTATTTGCGGTTCCACAATGTGATTGGCATCGCCGGCATCGACACCCGCAAGCTGACCCGGATCCTGCGCGATCAGGGTGCCCAGCGCGGCTGCCTGGTGGCGGGTGAGGGGATCGACGCCGAGGCGGCGGTCGCTCAGGCGCGTGCGTTTCCGGGCTTGCAGGGCATGGATTTGGCCAAGGACGTTTGCGTGACCGATTCCTATGCCTGGACCGAGACCGAATGGACCTTGGGGGCGGGCTATGGGGCTCAGCAGTCTGGGCGCTTCAACGTGGTCGCCTACGACTTCGGCATCAAGCGCAACATTCTGCGCATGCTGGCCCAGCGCGGCTGCCGGCTGACGGTGGTACCCGCGCAGACCTCCGCGGCGGATGTGTTGGCGCTCAAGCCGGACGGCGTGTTTCTCTCCAACGGCCCCGGCGATCCGGAGCCTTGCGACTACGCCATCGCCGCCATCCGTGAGATTCTTGCGGCGCGCGTTCCGGTGTTCGGCATCTGCCTGGGACATCAGCTATTGGCTCTGGCCAGCGGGGCCCGCACCCTCAAGATGAAGTTCGGCCACCACGGCGCCAACCATCCGGTGCAGGAGCTGGCCAGCGGCCGGGTGCTGATCACCAGCCAGAACCACGGGTTCGCCGTGGATGAGGGGAGCCTGCCGGCGAATTTGAAGCCGACCTACCGCTCGCTGTTCGACGGCTCTTTGCAGGGGATCGAACGCACCGACTGCGTTGCCTTCAGCTTCCAGGGCCATCCCGAAGCCAGTCCCGGTCCCCACGACCTGGCACCTTTGTTCGACCGCTTCATCGACGCCATGAGCGGCGCATCCCACTAAAGTCCGGCCGCGCTATGCCCAAGAGAACCGACCTTCAATCCATATTGCTGCTGGGCGCTGGTCCCATCGTCATCGGCCAGGCCTGCGAGTTCGACTATTCCGGTGCCCAGGCCTGCAAGGCGCTGAAGGAAGAGGGCTACCGGGTCATCCTGGTGAACTCCAATCCGGCCACCATCATGACCGACCCGGAAATGGCCGATGCCACCTACATCGAGTCCATCGACTGGCAGACCGTGGCGCGCATCATCGAGAAGGAGCGCCCCGACGCCCTGCTGCCCACCATGGGTGGACAGACCGCGCTCAACTGCGCCCTCGACCTGGATAGGGAAGGGGTGTTGAAAAAATTCGGCGTGGAGTTGATCGGCGCCAGCAAGGATGCCATCGACAAGGCGGAGGACCGCCAGAAATTCAAGCAGGCCATGACCGGCATTGGCCTCGAGTCGGCCCGCTCCGGCATTGCCCATACCATCGAGGAAGCCCTCGCGGTGCTCGATGAGGTCGGTTATCCGGCCATTATCCGGCCTTCCTTCACCCTGGGTGGCTCCGGCGGCGGCATCGCTTATAACCGCCAGGAATTCGTGGAAATCTGCGAGCGCGGCCTGGAACTGTCGCCCACTCACGAACTGTTGATCGAGGAATCCATCCTGGGTTGGAAGGAATTCGAGATGGAGGTGGTGCGGGACCGCAAGGACAACTGCATCATCGTCTGCTCCATCGAGAACCTTGATCCCATGGGGGTGCACACCGGCGATTCCATTACCGTGGCGCCGGCCCAGACCCTGACGGACAAGGAATACCAGATCATGCGGGATGCCTCCATCGCGGTCCTGCGGGAAATCGGCGTCGACACCGGCGGCTCCAACGTTCAGTTCGCGGTGAATCCGGAAAATGGCCGGTTGATCGTCATCGAAATGAACCCGCGGGTGAGCCGGTCTTCGGCTCTGGCATCCAAGGCCACCGGTTTTCCCATTGCCAAGGTGGCGGCCAAGCTGGCGGTGGGATACACCCTGGACGAGCTGCGCAACGAGATTACCGGTGGCGCGACCCCGGCTTCGTTCGAACCCACCATCGATTACGTGGTGACCAAGGTCCCGCGCTTCGCCTTCGAGAAATTCCCCCAGGCAGACGACCGCCTCACCACCCAGATGAAGTCGGTGGGCGAGGCCATGGCCATCGGCCGGACTTTCCAGGAATCCCTGCAAAAAGCTTTGCGCAGCCTGGAAACCGGGGTTGACGGGCTGACTCCCGCCATCGATGCAGCTTCCGAGGAAGCCACGGAAATCCTGCGGCGCGAGTTGCGCCATCCCGGTCCCCACCGGATCTTTTATGTGGCCGATGCCTTCCGCGCCGGCTGGTCCCTGGATCAGGTGCACGACTACAGCAGCATCGATCCCTGGTTCCTGGCGCAACTGGAAGATCTGGTGGCCAATGAAGCGGCCCTCGCCAAGCGCACCCTGGCCACCCTTAGCGCCGAGGAGCTGTTTTGCCTGAAGCGCAAGGGTTTTTCCGATTCACGCCTGGCGCGGTTGCTGGACAGCAGCGAGACCGAGGTGCGGGCAGTGCGGCTCAAGCACGGCATCCGGCCAGTCTACAAGCGCATCGATTCCTGCGCCGCCGAGTTTGCCTCCAGTACCGCCTATATGTATTCCTGCTACGAGGAGGAATGCGAAGGCGCGCCGACCGATCGCAAGAAAGTGATCGTGCTGGGTGGCGGTCCCAACCGCATTGGCCAGGGCATCGAATTCGACTACTGCTGTGTCCATGCCGCCATGGCGCTGAGGGAAGATGGTTTCGAAACCATCATGATCAACTGCAATCCGGAGACCGTGTCGACGGATTTCGATACCTCCGACCGGCTCTATTTCGAACCGTTGACCCTGGAAGACGTCCTGGAGGTGGTTCACCTGGAGAAGCCCTACGGCATCATCGTCCAATACGGTGGCCAGACCCCGCTCAAGCTGGCGCGAGCCCTTGAAGCGGCGGGAGCTCCCATCATCGGCACCTCGCCGGATTCCATCGACCTGGCGGAGGATCGCGAGCGCTTCCAGAAGCTGGTGGACCGGCTGAACCTGCGCCAACCCCCCAACAAGACCGCCCGCTCTCAGGAAGAAGCGGTGCAGGCGGCGCAGCAGATCGGCTATCCCCTGGTGGTGCGGCCATCCTATGTGCTGGGCGGGCGTGCCATGGAGATCGTGTTCAACGACGAGGAACTGCGGCGCTACATGCGGGAGGCGGTGAGTGTTTCCAACGAATCGCCGGTCCTGCTGGACCGGTTCCTGGACGATGCCATCGAGATGGATGTGGACGCCGTGTGCGACGGGGAGCGGGTGGTGATCGGCGGTTTGATGCAACACATCGAGCAGGCCGGCGTCCATTCCGGCGATTCGGCCTGCTCGATCCCCCCCTACGATCTGTCCGCCAGCCTCCAGGACCGGGTGCGGGCTCAGGTCAAGCAACTGGCGGAAGCGCTGGGGGTGATCGGCCTGATGAATACCCAGTTCGCCATCCAGGGGGAGGAAATCTTCATCCTGGAGGTGAACCCCCGGGCCTCCCGCACCGTGCCCTTCGTGTCCAAAGCTACCGGGCATCCGCTGGCCAAGATCGCGGCCCGCTGCATGGTGGGAAGGACCTTGGAACAGCAGGGCGTGACCGAAGAACGGGTGCCGGATTATTTCTCGGTGAAGGAGGCGGTGTTCGCCTTCATCAAATTCCCCGGCGTCGATCCGCTGCTGGGGCCGGAAATGAAGTCCACCGGCGAGGGGATGGGCGTGGGCGCCAGCTGCGGCGAGGCTTACGGCAAGGCCCAGCGGGCGGCCAGCACCAAGCTGCCAGACGGTGGCGTGGTGTTCATCAGCATCCGCGATGCCGACAAACCCAAGCTCAAGCCCATCGCCCAAGATCTGCTGGCGCGGGGCTTCCAGTTGGTGGCCACCGGCGGCACCGCCAAGATCCTGCAGGAGGCCGGCATTCCCTGTACGCGGGTGTTCAAGGTCAGCGAGGGCCGGCCCCACGTGGTGGATA